>JAUOZS010000001.1:3057500-3307500 GCA_032334055.1 Selenomonadales bacterium 4137-cl
CGAACTCGAGCGCGGTGACATAGTCCTCGTCCATCATATGGGCCTCGTCGTCGCCCGAGTCGCGCTGGGCCACCTGGCCGACAAAGCGTTCCTTCTGATCGATGGGATCGTTCAGCTCGGAGAAGCCGTTGGCGATCTCGCGGGCAAAAATGAACGCCTCGAAACGGTCGGTGATATCGGGGTTGTCCTTGTTGCGCTTGGCGAGCGGCGAAATCTCGGTGGGATGGCCGGTGATGAAGGTCGGTTGGACCAGATGCTTTTCGGCCACTTCCTCGAACACATTGTTCAAAATGCCGCCGATGCCCTGCTTGGCTTCGTACTTGACCCCCAATTTATCCGCGATCGCCCGCGCCTCGGGCACCGTCTTGACGGCGGCGAAATCGACGCCGGCGTATTTCTTGATCGCCTCGGTCATGCTGACCCGCGGCCACGGCGGGGTAAGATCGATCTCCTGGCCCTGGTATGTAATCTTTGTCGTGCCCAGCACCTCGAGGGCGACATGGGCGATGACCTGCTCGGTGAGCGCCATGATATCGTTATAGTCGGCAAAGGCCTGATAAGACTCGAGCAGGGTGAACTCGGGATTGTGCTTGATGGAAATGCCCTCGTTGCGGAAGACGCGGTTGATCTCGTAGACCTTCTCGAAGCCGCCGACAATCAGCCGCTTGAGATAGAGCTCGGGCGCGATGCGCATGTAGAGGCGCATGTCGAGTGCGTTGTGGTGAGTGATGAACGGGCGCGCCGCCGCGCCGCCGGCGATGGGATGCATCATCGGGGTCTCGACTTCAAGGTACCCCTGGGCGTCGAAATAGTGCCGCAGCGCCTGGATGACCCTGCTACGGGCTACGAAAGTGTCGCGAACCTCGGGGTTGACGATCAGGTCGAGGTACCGCTGGCGGTACCTGGTCTCGACGTCCTTGAGGCCGTGCCACTTCTCCGGCAGCGGCCGGAGCGACTTGGCAAGGATTTCGAAGCTGGTCACCTTGACGCTGATCTCGCCCTTCTGAGTACGGAAGACCTCACCCTCGACGCCGATAATATCGCCGATATCGAGAAGGCCGAAGTTCTCATACGCGGCTTCGCCGATCGTATCCTGGCGGAAATAGAGCTGGATGCGGCCGGACATGTCCATCAAATGGGCGAAACTCGCCTTGCCGTGGCCGCGAATGGCCACAACCCTCCCGGCCAGGCGGGCCGTCTGCCCCTCAAGCTTGTCAAAGTCGGCGATGATCTCGCGGGCATGGTGGCTAAAATTATATTTGCGGCCAAACGGCTCGATACCCCGAGCCGCGATGGCCGCCAATTTTTCGCGCCGTACGCGCAACAGTTCATTCAGTTCTTCGCCGGTCATAGCGACCTGCTCATGGTTGTCTGTCATTACAAGCATCCCTTCAGGCAGGAACCCTAAGCCCCTTTGATGTCGACAATCTCGTACTTCAGCGACCCCGCCGGCACGTTCACCTCAACGATGCTGCCGACCTTGCGGCCAAGGATGGCCTCGCCCACGGGCGATTCGTTGGAAATCCTGCTTTCCGTCGGGTCGGCCTCGGCCGAACCGACGATGGTATATTCCAGCTCGTCGCCAAACTCAAGATCCTTGAGCACGACCGTGGAACCAATCGTGACGACATCGGCGCTGATTTCGTCTTCGTCAATAAGCTTGGCGTTGCGAAGCATTTTCTCTAGGGTAATGATCTCGCCTTCGATGAAGGCCTGCTCGTTTTTGGCGTCCTCATACTCGGAGTTCTCGCTGATGTCGCCGAACTCGATCGCCTGCTTGATCCTTTCGGCGACATCGCGACGGCGCACCGACTTAAGGTGATCCAGCTTCTGCTCTATCTTTTTCAGCCCTTCAGCGGTGAGGATAATCTGCTTTTCCGGCATTCTTTTGCTCCCCTTCTTATCCGTGGATTGCTTCCCAACCTGTTATTATACTATTCGTCTGACCGGAATGATGCCTCCCGATCGAGCCGGGCAATATAAATAGTGTCAAGCAACGACTTGACACTTGTTTCTATAAGGATGTTACCCCCTCATTGGCATTTATTATAGGCGTAAAACCACCATTTGTCAACGCTTTCTAACAGATTCCCTCCTTCAACAGGGCAGCCCTTGCCCTGATCTTTTCCTTGACGCCTTCAATCTCTTGGGAAGTCACGGCCCGCTCAAAGCTTCGAAACCCGGCCAACCTAAAGCCGTGCTTGGTTGCCAGCTGTTCGATGGTCTCGATCTGCTTCACCGTCAGGTCGCGCCCAAGGCTAAAGTTTTCGTAGCGTTTCTCCAGAGCCAGAATCATCGTCTCAGCCATACATGCATATGCCGTCCGGGGCGGGAAACCGAAATTCAGGCCGAAATCCACCTCGCCGGGAACCTCGACCACGCCGCCCTCGATCACCAACACGTCGTCACGCGCTTCGACGACGCGGCGGGACACGTTGCGGGGCCGGGCAACGTCACAGACGATCGCCCCCGTTTTAAGATCTTCCGGCTCAATGAGAGTATCCACGGCGCTCGTGACAGCGATGACAATATCGGCTGTCTTAAGCGCCCCCTTAGTATTCGCCGTTACCTTTGCAGCTAATCCTGTCGCGCGGAAAATTTGCCCGGCAATTTTCTCCAACTTGGCCTCGTTGCGGGCAACCAGCGTAAGATAACGGACCTCCCGCGCCAGTATCTGCGCGCACGCCGCGCCGATCGACCCGGTCGCTCCCAACACGACGACATTGGCCCGCTCCATGTTGATGCCCAGTGTTTTGGCCGCCTGGCGGGTCCCCTCCAGGGCTGTCGCCACCGTGTAGCTGTTGCCGGTAGTGACGGCGATATTCAGGTTCTGGGCGATGGTGATGCCGGCGTCGCCGACCACCGACGTGAACGCCCCCAGGCCGATGATTTTCGCGCCCAGCTTCTCCGCGATCTTCCCGGCCTTGATTATCTTCTTTATCACATACCCCTCAGGCATCTCAACCATCTGCCGCGATGTTAACGGACAGCCTACAAACCAGCCCTCGGTCTGGTTATGGGGCGAAACCACGCCATCGATATGGGATACCTTGAAAGGAGGGATAAACCTCATAACCCCTTCGATAAAACCGTCAGACCAATTCTTGGCGAAAGGGAATTTGCGGCAGAAATCGCGGGCGGTGATGGGATGGACGACAAAAGCGAATTTTTCCATTGCTTAGTACCCCCTACTCATTCAACGCTTTAATCCGCGGCTCGATATTCATTTCCTCAAGCAGCAGGCCGTAATGCTCGGCGGTCATATCCTCCGGGCGCTTGCCGGCGATGGTGATCAGCACCGCCTCAAGCACGTTGGTGCCGAACGAACGGCCGCCCATCTCCGGAGTCGTGGTCACCAAGGTAGCGATCCCGCTCCTCCGCAGCAGTTCCTCGTCAGCCTGAGTTACCGTATTGGTGATGATCGTCTTGGCGGCCAGATCGGGCGGCATATAGCGCCGGATGAAGTGAAAATCGCCGGCCACGACATCGGCTTCCCGGAAGTAACTGCCGTAACGGGGGCGGGACTCGTTCTGCCGTTCGCCGGTGGGGTAGAACGCGCTCGTCGGCAGGAGGGTTATGAGCGGAGCGACAAACCGCGCCAGCCGTTCGAGAGCCGCGAGCGAGTGCAGAGGAAACGGCAATCCCAGCCCGTACATCAGATCGCCGAACACCGTCTGCGCTCCCGCCGCCGCCAGCGCCTCGGCCAGCCCGAAACGGTCGACGGCGCACACCACCAGCGCCTTCTTGCCGGCGAAACGCATCGCGTGCTTTTGCTCCAGGAAGCGGATTACACGCCGCTCCAGGGTGTTTTTGATGCCGCTGCCGTCGACCACGGGGGTAAAGCGGGCGGCGGCCGCGATGCGGGCCGTATCCCGGAAAGTATAACGCCGCGAGCCGGCATAAATATACAGATCGGTCCCGCCAAGGCCAAAGGCGTCGACCTTGCCGTCCAGAGCGCGGATAAGGGCGATGGCCTTATCTTTATCTCCATCGGTACCGATGCGTTCAATCAGAAAATTTTCGCCGCCAAACTCCCTCACCACCTGATGGTCGCGCTTGGCGGAACCCAGGCTGATGCTGACGATTCTCTTCATGGCGGGCCTCCCGGCTAAAAGTGCAGTTGGCGAATGATAGAGCGTATCGATTCGGGTTTCACGTACTTGTCCTCGTTAATGGGCGATTCGCCGAGCTGAATGCCGATAACATCCTTGTCGAGCAGCGCCTCGATAAGCTTGATACGCATGTTTGAACAGATGATAATGACGACATCGTACGAACGAAGGGTACTGATGATCTCCATAATCGTGTTGAAAAGCTGGACGCCGCTTTTGCTCTCGACGAAATCCCAGCGCTCCTTCTCGGATAGCAGCAGGCAGTAGTCCACTCCTTCCTGCCTTGCCAGCGCCGCCAATTCCTCGCAGTTTTTGATCGGAAAGCCGATGAGCGCAATCCGTCCGCCCTTGCGGACTTCCCCCAGTGTCTCCAGGCGGGAGATCACCGTGCGGTCTAGGCCCACCCTGTTGGCGATTTCCTGCTGCGAAAGACCGCGGCCGCGCATTTCGAGCACTTCGTCAATCACCTTGTGGATTTTCTGCGGGTTTATTATCTTGTCGCCGATGCGCCGGAGCATATCATTCGCTCCCCCATATTATATGTGCACAACCTTGTGTACATACTTATTTTAACATTTTATTTTGCCTGCGACAAGCATTTTTTACCAATTGTTCCCAATCAACCCCAGGGGTCGGCGGCAAACCTGCCGATCACCCGTTTGCCAGTTTCGACCCGCAGTCGGGTGTCGTCGTGGCTCATACCTTTCTTGAGACCCTGAAGCACCCGCAGATCGCGCTCCATCGTAATCCCCAGCTCGCCGGTCAGCTGCGACATCGTTCGCCGCCGGGCGTCGAAGAGCGACCTCCCGAAAGACTTGCCGGCGGCGACGTTGTCGATGAACTCCCGCGCCAGGTAAAACTGGGCGAGGTTGGTCATCTGGTTGCCGCAGGCGCCCGCCCCTGTGCGGCCGAGTATTTCCGGCAACGCGAAGCGCAGGCCAAGCTCGACCGACTGCTTGAGTTCGGCCGTCTCCCTGGCAAGCGAATCGAGCAGCGTGCGGGGCGTGCACAGTCCATAGGTGCGCAGAGCCCGGATAATGCCGTGTTCGATCGTATGCGCCTGTTCCTGGCTTACGAGGCCGCCGAGATTGGCGGAAATATTGACCGCCTTCCCTGTCTCTATGTCGGCGCCGTATATCGTCACCGGTATATCGGTCGGATCGCGAAACTCGGTAAAACCGCCGGCCGGCAGCCAGCCAGCGCCAGAAATGGCCGGATATTCCCGGCGCATCGACCTCAGGTTTAGCGCCTCCACATCCGGCGAAGCGACAAAGCCGCCGGCCGCTTTGAGAGTATGCCAGCGCGCATGGCCCTGCCCTTCCAGCGTCACCGTCGTAACAGGCAGTTCCCGGCCGGCCCCGTCCACGGCCGTGTGGGCGCCGATATGCAAAATCCGGGCCGCTACTCCCACCGGGTATAGCCCCCCGTCCTCGGCCACCCAGGGACAGACCAGCACGTCCCGCCCCGGGCCGGCTCCAGCCAGCGGCTCGTCGCCCTTTTCGACGACAAACACGCCGGTAATCCGCCCGCCGCCCGGCCGCGGTAAAATCCCGTTCGCTACAGGCAAAATCGGCGTCACTCGTCATCCCTCCCTTCCCTACGGTCGCGCAGCGCCGCCAGTATAAGCGCAAAATCCTCGCGGCTTTCCGCCTGGTTCAGCCGCAGGCGGATCTCCGCCGCCCGCGGCAGCCCCTTGGTATACCAGGCGGCGTGACGACGCATCTCCCGGATGGCGATATGCTCTCCCTTATGCCCGATCAGCATTTCCAGGTGGCGGGCAAGCACCGCCAAGCGCTCCTCCAGCGACGGTGGCGGCAGCATCCCGCCGTCCCTGAGATAATGGCCGATCTGGCGGAAAATCCATGGGTTGCCCTGGGAGGCCCGTCCCACCATTACGGCGTCGCACCCGGTCAGGGCCAGAAGCCGCTCCGCGTCCCGGGGCGTGCGGACGTCGCCGTTGCCGATCACCGGGACTTTCACCCGCTCCTTGACGCGGCGGATAATATCCCAGTCGGCCGTCCCGGAGTAGAACTGCTCGCGGGTCCGCCCGTGAACGGCGATCGCCGCCACCCCGGCCTGTTCGGCAAGCGCGGCGATCTCCACCGCGTTGACCGATTCCTCGTCCCACCCCTTGCGGATCTTCACCGTCACCGGCACCTGTACCGCGTCCACCACGGCGGCCAGGATATCCCTGGCCAGCTCCGGTCGGCGCATAAGGGCCGACCCCTCGCCGTTCTTGACGATCTTCGGCGTCGGGCAACCCATGTTGACATCGATGATATCGGCGCCGGCGCGAGCGACGATACGGGCCGCGGCGGCCATCGAAGCAGGTTCCGAGCCGAAGATCTGCACCGCCACCGGCCGTTCCCGGTCGTCGATCCGCAGCATGTCGAGCGTGTGACAGTTATTATGCAGCAAGCCCTTGTCGCTCACCATCTCCGAATACAACAGGCTGCAGCCCATCTCTTTCGCCAGCAGCCTGAAAGGCAGGTCGGTTACGCCGGCCATGGGAGCCAGCACCACCGCCGGTTCGGCGACGGCAACCGCGCCGATCAGCATGTAATCACTCCTGTTCTCGTTTCGGGGGACTCCCGGTATTATTGACACAATTCGCAGCAACCAAACCTAATTCCTCCGGCGGACATGAAAAGCCCCCGCCCGGGCGGACGGGGGGACAGGAAATAGTTAAAGCTCCGGGGCGCGCTTGCTGCTTGCGGGCACGCAATAGAGGGGCGCTTATCAACGGTTGGCGGCCGAATTGCGGCTGAAAATAATCCGCAGACCTTCCAGCGTCAGGAAATGATCGACATGCTTAATCTTCGCCGATTCCTGACCGATCAGATTGGCCAGCCCGCCGGTGGCGACAACCTCCACCGGCTCGCCCATCTCGACCTCCATGCGGCGAACGATCTCGTCCACCTGGCCGACGAAGCCGAAAATGATCCCCGACTGCATGCTGGCGACCGTGTTGCGGCAAATGACCGTCCGCGGTTTGGCCAGCTCGATCCGCGGCAGCTTGGCGGCCCGCTGGAAAAGCGCCTCGGTGGAAATGCCGATGCCGGGGGCGATGGCGCCGCCCAGATAGTCGCCTCCCCTGTCCACGGCGCAGAAAGTCGTCGCTGTGCCGAAATCGACGATAATGACCGGCCCGCCATACTTCTCGTACGCGGCGATGGCGTTCACGATGCGGTCCGCGCCAACCTCCCGCGGGTTCTCATACTTGATGACCATACCAGTCTTGATGCCGGGGCCGACCACCAGCGGGTCGACGCCGAAGTAGCGCTGCGTCATGCGCGTAAGCGGCGCCATCAGCGGCGGCACGACCGACGAGATTATCGCCGCGTCGATGGTGGACAGGCTGATGCCGCGATGGTCGAAAAGATTCTTCACCAGCACGCCGTACTCGTCAGCCGTCTTCAGGCGGTCGGTCGAAATACGCCAGTGATAAAGCAGCTCGTCGCCGTCATAGACTCCGAGGACGATATTCGTATTTCCTACGTCGAAAACCAGCAGCATTTTAATCTCCCCTTGCTCTCTATCTAGGCCGCTGAATCCCGGTTGCGGCGCGTTTGCCTCCGGCGCTTTCCGAACGGCCTATATGCGGATTGTCTTCCGGATTATCGTTCCTGTATATATCCGGCCATCATCAGGGACCGGCGCACCTTAACGCCGACATAAGCGGCCAACGCCGCCTTGACGGCGTCGAACGGCAAAAAGGGCAGCACGGCCAGCGACAGCGCCTTATCCAGCCCCATCGGCTTTTTGAGGAAAAAAGCGAAAGAGGCCATAAACCCGGTGAGGCCGACGGCGTAAATCACCGCCAGGCCGAGGAGCAAAATCAGAAACGTTTTGCCGAAGCCGAGGCGAGCCCGCCCGGTCAGCCAGCCTACCAGCAGGGCACAGAGCGCGAAGCCGAACATAAACCCGCCGGTAGGACCCAGAATATGCATCAACCCGGCTTTGCCCTGATAAAAGACCGGCAGCCCGAAGGCGCCGAGGGCGATCCACACCAGCACGCTTACGAAACCCCAGCGACCGCCGAGGATGATCCCGGCAAGCATCACGAAAAACACTTGCAGCGTATGGGGCACCGGCCCGATGGGAACGCTGATCTGCGAACTTATCGCGATGAGGGCGGCGAACAATCCGGCAAGCGTCATATTGCGAATAGGCATCTTAATAACTTGCTCCTCCCTCTGCGGGCCTAATTGATACATCGCCAGCCAGCACCCTTTCCGTCCCGGTGTCCGTCCGGACCAGGAGCGCCCCGTCGGCGTCGATGTCGACCGCCACCCCGGAGAACCGGCGGCCGGAACCGATCACATCCACCGCCCGGCCAAGCGTCAGCGACCCGCGGCGCCACTCATCGAGGACGGGGGCGAAGCCCTGGTCGAGCGTCTGCCCGTACACCTGTTCCAATTCCTCAAGAGCGGCCAGCAGGATATCCAGGCGCGACAGGGGCCGCCCGGCGGCGATGGATAGCGACGTGGCGAGACTGCGAAGCTCCGGGGGAAAATCGTCGGCGCCGATATTGACGTTGATGCCGATGCCGATGACGATATGGTTGATGGCATCCATCTCGGCCGACATCTCGGTGAGAATGCCCACCAGCTTTTTGCCGTCAAAAAGAATGTCGTTCGGCCACTTAATGCCGCAGTCCACGCCCGCCGCCCGGCGGATGGCGCGACAAACCGCCACTGCGGCCAGCAGCGTGCATTTGGGGGCGTCCTGGGGATTGAACGGCGGCCTGAGCACGATCGAAAACCACACGCCCCTGGCGAACGGCGAAAACCAGCCGCGCGCCAGCCTTCCCCGCCCCACCGACTGCTCCTCCGCCACGACGATCTGCCCCTCGGGGCAGCCGGCGGCAGCCAGCGCCTTGGCCTCGTTATTGGTCGACTCGAGCCGCCGGAAATAAGCGACCGCCCTCCCCAGCCGGCGGGTGGTCAGCCGGGCCTCGATCTCGGCCGGCAGCAGCAGGTCGGGGGCCCGGCACAGACGGTACCCCAGGCGCGGGTGAGCCTCGATGTCATAGCCGTCCTGCTTGAGCGCCCTGATATGCTTCCAGATCGCCGTCCGCGACACGGCCAGCCGGCGGGATACTTCCTCGCCCGACACATAGCTGCCCGGCTCCTCGCGCAGCATCTGCAATATTTCGCCACGCACCACACACACCTCCCCGGGGATTGTTATCTCTATGATAAGAAACAGTTAACAAATTGTCAACTAGACCGTTGATAAAGCCCCGTCGAGCGCTTGCACCTGGGTTTTCCGAACAGTCCAGTCAGGAAAAACATGTCATAGCCTCAGCGGATCTCGCCGTGCTTCTCGGCGTCCTTGACCTCGGCGATACGGTTGCCCTCTTCGAGGAACACCACCGTCGGCTTGAGGGCTCTCGCCTCCTTGTCATCGATAACCGCGTAGGTGATTATAATAACCTTGTCCCCCGGCTGGACCAGCCTGGCGGCGGCGCCGTTCAGGCACACGACCCCCGAGCCGCGCGGCCCCGGGATGGCGTACGTCTCCAGCCGCGCGCCGTTGTTGTTGTTCACCACCTGGACCTTCTCGTTTACGCAGATATCGGCCGCATCCAGCAGATCCTCGTCGATCGTGATGCTGCCCACATAGTTGAGATTTGCTTCAGTTACGGTTGCCCGGTGCAGCTTTGATTTGAACACGGTGCGAAACATGATTATCCCTCCCACTGCAGATTATCGATAAGCCGCGTTTTGCCGATCCGTACGGCCAGCGCCACCAGCGCCGGTCCGGCGACCGTATCCAGCTCCCGTAGAGTGGCCGGATCGCACACGGAAATATAATCACAGGCGGCCAGCGGTTCGCCGCCGATCAGCTCGCCCATTTCCCGGCGGATGGCCGCCGCGTCGCGCTGCCCCGCCTTAAGCCGCTCCTCCGCCAGCCGGAGGGCCCGGCTGAGGACGGTAGCCGCCTGCCGTTCGGCAGGATTTAGATACACATTGCGCGAAGAAAGTGCCAGACCGTCCTTCTCCCTTACTATCGGCACGGTCGCGATCCGCACGTCCATGCTCAGGTCGGCCGCCATCCGCCTGACGACAACCACCTGCTGGGCGTCCTTCTGGCCGAAATAAGCCACATCGGGCCGGACGATATTGAACAACTTGGCGACCACGGTCGCCACGCCGCGGAAATGCCCCGGCCGCCGCGCCCCGCAAAGGCGCTCGGTAATATCCTTCACCTCGACAAAGGTCAGCATGTCGGCCGGCCCCTGCGGATACAGCTCCTCGACCGGCGGCGCGAAAACCGCGTCCACGCCGGCGGAGGCCGCGAGGCGCGCGTCCCGCTCCAGGTCGCGCGGATAGGCGGCGTAATCCTCGTTGGGACCGAACTGCAGCGGATTGACGAAAATGCTGGCGATCACCAGCCCGTGCTCGGCCCGCGCCGTCCGCATCAGCGTCAGATGCCCCTCATGCAGAAACCCCATCGTCGGCACCAGCCCGACGGTCTTGCCCGCCGCCCTTGCCTGCCGGACCAGCGCCCTGACGTCGGCCACCCTGGTGACAATCTCCATTCATAACCCTCCCATCGGAAAATAAAAAAGCTTCCCGGCAAAAGACAGGAAGGCTCGAACAACCTCGCTCCGGTCCTCGCCGTCTCAGTCCCTGCGGATCCAAGCGGTCTAAACCCAAGATATGTATTCGGTTGTCAGGCTGCCTCGGAGGTACGGCTCCCGCTGGGATGCCGCCCGTTATCCGGCAAGTTCCAAGGATAACTTAACCACGACTATAATAGCATCTTTTCGCTACATATACAAGCACGGAGGAAAGAAAAATGACCGTAAAAATACTGGTGGCCGACGACGAAGCCAGCATCCGCGAAGTCGTCCAGCTATACCTCGAACGCGAAGGCTTCACCGTCCACGTCGCCGCCGACGGCGACGCCGCCCTCGAACTCGAAGCCGAAACCCGGCCCGACCTCCTGATCCTCGACATCATGCTGCCGCGCCGCACCGGCTGGGAAATATGCCGCGCACTGCCCCGCCGCGTACCCGTCATCTTCCTCACCGCCAAAAGCACCGAAGCCGACAAAATCACCGGCTTCTCCCTCGGCGCCGACGACTACATAACCAAGCCCTTCAGCCCCCGTGAGCTGGTGGCCAGGGTCAAAGCGGTCCTCCGGCGCAGCGGCCTCATCTTCGCCGACGGCGACGAGCTCGGCTTCCCCGGCCTCGCCATCCGCCCCGCCACCCAGGCGGTCGAAAAGGGCGGCCGGTCGATCAGCCTGTCCCCCAAGGAATTCGACCTCCTTCTCTTTCTCGCGCGCCACCCGCGCATCGTCTTCACCCGCGAACAGCTCCTCACCAACGTGTGGGGCTACGGCTTCGAAGGCGACGACCGCACCGTCGACGCCACCGTCAAAAGACTGCGCCAGAAAATCGCCGACCCGGACAACTCCTTCATCCACACCGTCTGGGGCACCGGCTACAAATTCGAGGTGACCGGCAAATGACCCGGTCGATCTTCAGCCGCCTCTTCCTTTCCTATATCGTCGTCATCCTCCTCGTCACCGTCACCCTCGGCGCCCTGATGGCCTACCTCGTCCGCGGCCAGGTAGTGGAAAACAAGCGTCTCGAAATGATGAAACTCGGCCATTCGGCCGCCGCCGCGCTGGCGCCGGTGCTCGACAACAGCCGCCTGCATACCAGGCTGGAGGTAATAAGCAAACTACTCGGCACCAGAACCTGGGTCGTCGACAAGCAAGGCACGCTGCTCGCCGGCAACCCGCCGGCCCGCTGGCTCAGGAACTACCCCGAAGACTCGCAGCAGATCGAAGCCCTCTTCGCCGGCGCCCCCCAATCCTGGGTACGCAGCGGCCGCCGCCAGGCCGACCCCTCGATCATCGTCGGCGTACCCCTGCCCGGCGCCGCCGCGACGCCCGCCGCCGTCTTCCTCTACACCCCCATCGCCGGCGTCAACCAGACCGTCCAGGCCCTCGACCGCCTGCTGCTCCTCTCGCTCATTCTCGGCACGCTGGTCGCCGCCCTGCTGGGCTTCTTCATATCCCGCGGCCTGACCCGGCCCCTCGCCGACATCAGCCACGCCGCCGCCCGCTTCGCCGCCGGCGACTACGCCAGCCGCACCGCCGCCACCGGCGGCGACGAGATCGGCGGCCTCGGCCGGACCTTCAACACCATGGCCGAATCGTTGGCCAAAACCGAATACAACCGGCGCGAATTCCTCGCCAACGTCTCCCACGAACTCAAAACGCCGGTCGCCTCTATCCAGGCCCTCGCCGAAGCCCTCGCAGACGGCGTGGCGTCAACGCCCGAACATCAGCAGCGCTACCTTGCCACCATCGTCGGCGAAAGCCAGCGCATCGACCGTCTCATCCGCGACCTCCTCGACCTGTCGCAGCTCGAAGCGGGCGAACTGTCGATCGTGCCCGAAAAGACCGACCTCGTCGCCTTCCTTAGCCGCGAAGCCGCCAACTACGGCCACCTGCTCGCCGAAAAAAACCTCACCCTCCGCGTCGACGCCCCCGCCGCTGTCCCGCCCGTGCTCGCCGACACCGGCCGCCTCGCCCAGATCGTCGCCAACCTCGTATCGAACGCCGTCCGCCACTCGCCTGCCGGAGAAACCATCGTGATAACCGTTCAGCCCGCGGCCGGCAAAGTCGCCGTTGCCGTCGGCGACCGCGGCCCCGGCATCCCGCCCGAAGATCAGCCCTATATCTGGGACCGTTTCTACCGGGTCGACAAGTCGCGGGCCCGCAGCGGCGGCGGCACCGGCCTCGGTCTGGCGATAACCAAGCGCCTCGTCCAGGCCATGGACGGCGAAATAACCGTCGAAAGCACACCCGGCCAAGGCGCGAAGTTCACCTTCACCCTCCCCGTCGCCTGAGGGCAAGCATGGCAAAGGACCCGGATGAACTCCGGGTCCTTTTATCTCTCCGCGTCCCCGGCCCCCGCCGGGTCATTCGGTGCTGTCGCTACCGGAAGCCCGCCTTCTTTTGCGCGAACGTCGTGAAATACATCACGCCGGCGGTACTGTGGTTCCCCTGCCGGTCGATCGCCTGGATGCCCCAGAAATAATTCTGGTTCGGGGCCAGCACATTGGCCGGGATCGCAACCGCAGTCTTATCGTATACGTTAACACCCCAGATATACATCTTCTTCCCCACCGGGCGAACGGTCACCCAGTAGCGGGATATGCCGGGAACGGCCTCCCACGTGAGAGTCGGCGTCAGCGTCCCGATGACCGGAGCGGCATACTTGTTGTGGGAACCGGGCGAAAGCATCGCCGGCGTAGCCGGTTTCGCCTGCACGGTCGCTGCGCCCGCCAGCACAACGAAGACGACGAGCAGAATCACAACACCCCATTTTCTCGCAACCATAAACAAAGATCGCTCCTTTTCCCGTCACGCTGGTTTATCCCCGCCGGGGCGGCTCTACCGCCCGGCCGTGGAGAAAAACAGGCTCCGGCTCCGTTTGACGGCTTCGCTGCGGGTACCGGGACTGTAGACCGACTCCACGTTCCAGGAGTACCGGTGCCCCGCCTGCAGTACACCCGCCGGCACAACCAGCGATCCCTCCCTGACCATTGCCGTCAGGACGGGCTTGCGGCTGCCGGACGCTTGTTCCGCCAAAGTCATCGGCTTGTCCGCGTCAAAAATGCTGACATAGGTCACCTGGCCGACCCCCTTGAAGGTCAGCTCGGGAGTAAGCTCCGGCAAAACGGGGCCGGGAGCTTCCGCTGTCCCGGGGCCGATGGCGGACGGCGCCGCCAGGTGCTCGCCCCAGGCGCCCGCGGTCGGCGCCGAGACCCCGGCCGTCATCGCCGCCACCAGCAAAAAAACCATAAAGAACCGCACTCTTTTTTCCCTCCTTTCCCTGCTGTCCCTACTCGCGGATTAAATCATCCGCCGGTGGAACGGCGGTCGTCCCGGGCTCTATTTTACCAAATCGGGACAAAAGGCAAATCACCCCTCAGGGGTGATTTGCCTTTTATCGTAACGATAAAGCCCGTTTTTTCGACAACGCCGCCCTGTCACCCGCCGCCGGAAATAGCGTCGATCCTGTCCAACAGTTCCTGGCGGTTGGCAACGTCGAGTTTCCGGTAGATACTTCGCAGATGCGTTTTCAAGGTGTTGTCGGAAATGTTGAGTTCCTTGCGAATATACGGATTGTTCCGGCCCCTGAGAAGCTGCTCGAAAACGTCGTTTTCCCGCGGCGTAAGCTGAGCCTCCTTAAGCAACAGGGCGACCTTTTCCCCGGTGTCGGCGGCCACGGCGAGAAACGGCGGCGGCGGCACGGGGGACAACGCGTCGGCCGGCCCGGCCGGCGAGACGTCGCCGCCGTCGTAACTCCAGCCGGCGAAAGTCTCGGGCTCGTCCTGGAGAATAAACGACGCAGCCAGAATAACCCCGGCGGCGGCAAAGGAAGTCACCGTCACTTTATGCGCGGACAACGCAAGCAGCGGCAGAATGGCAGTCAGGGCCAAATCGCCGGCCGTCAGCGCCAGCGTAAGGAAAAACATTCCCCAGCCGATAGCGTGCAGCGGGGACCGGGAACGTGACCCGAAGTAGACGAACAGGACCCAGGTATAAAGATCCAGCAGCGCGAAGCCGGCCTGCAGCAAAACGAATGGCAGGCTCGAGCCCGGCTTCAGGAAAGGGAAGAGGAGAAAACCGGCAAACACGAGCGGCACGACGGGACGATACAACAGGCGCAGGTCGGCATCGGGAAAAAAGCGGATATACGCTCCGGCGACAAGGGCCACGCCGCAATACACCGCATTTGTCACCCAGAACACTTCCTGGCCGGTCGGCGCGCGCAGATTGACCATCTTATGCATAAAGCCGCCCACTGTATAAAAAAGGCCCAGTAGCAAAACAAGCTTCAGCGGTATCGGGCTGCGGAACTCCTGCTCCCGGGCCGGCGGGCCGCCGACCCCGCCCGGCCGGACGGCGAGCAGCGCAACGGACAACAAAGGGCACGCCGCCGCCAGGATACCCGCCAGCGCGGGCGGCACGGCGCTGCCGACAAGCAGCACGGCCGTGCTGATGACGATAGCCAGCCCAAACGCCGGCGCCGTTTTATCCGGGGTCGAACCGCTGTACACCGTTCCCCAGGCCGCGATCAACAGCGCCGCCGCCGGCGCCGTAAGCAGCGCCGCCAGCGTCAGCCAGCACGCCGCCGCCAGCGGGTGAGGCGGTGGAAAAAGCAGGGCGAACGGCGCGGCCGCCATAAGCGCGGCGCCTGCCAGGCACCAGGATAAGATTCGGCGCGGGGCGATACCGCTCGCCCCCACCCTCGCCACACCAAGGTAAGCCAGCGAATGCGCCAGCAAAAACGCCAGCATCAACTGCTGCGGCCTCGGCGCCTCGGCAGCGAGCCCGTGAACCAGCGGCCCATTCAGGAATGTCAGCCATAGCCAGCCGATCGCCAGCCCTAAGCCTGTTGCAAGAAAAGTCATTGTTCCTGCTCCTTGTTAACCGACGGTAAAACAATTATACCAGGGGAAAGTCCGCACGCACAAGAAAAGCCCCTGGCCGCCGCGCCAACCGCCCGGCTCCTGTCATAAAAATGTCATACCTGTGGCCTATACTTTACCTCAAGCAGCCGGGATCGGCTGATAAGATAAAGATACATGCGGAGGTATGACAAATGAGACTAGTCAGCAAAAAGACCGTAGCCATCTTCGTCCTCGGGGCGTTCGTCCTTGCCGGCGCTGCCCTCTCCCCCCTCGCCCAGGCCGCCGGGCCCGAAAAAACCCGGCCGGCGATCGAAAAACGTCAGTTCGACCCCGATAAAGCCGCCCAGCGCCTGTCCGAAACGTACGGCATCGCCAAGGACACCGTTCTCGCCCGCCTGAACAACGGCGCCAACATCAGGGACGTCAACCGGGCCGCCTTCCTGGCCAAGGCCAGCGGCAAAACCCTCGACGAGGTACTCGACCTCAAGACCGGCGACAACAACTGGAAAGACGTCGCCAAAACCCTGGGCGTGACCAGAGAGCAAGCCAAAGCCACCTTCCGGGGGCTGTCGGCCGATAAGCTCAACGCCAAGCTGGGCTTTGACCGGGCCACCGTCCTCGGCCTCCTCGAACAGGGCTACAAAAGCCGCGACATAGCCGTTGCCGGCCTGCTCGCCGAAAACGCCGACAAGACCCCGGCCAGCGTCCTGGAAATGAAGAAGATCAACAACACCTGGCGGGATGTCGCCCAATCCCTAGGCGTCAGCGACGAAACCTTCAAGCAGGATATGCTCAAGCTCAGACAGGCCTTCGGCCACGGCGGCCACCACCGTTTCGGCCACAAAAGAGCCGCCCAATAACGAAACAAAACAAAGAGAAAGCCGTCGTTCCGTGTACGACGGCTTTCTCTTTTGCATGCACCGCTTCAACGAGGCAAATTTTTGTCCACATAATCGACGGCATTTGCCACCGTTTTGAGAATGCAGTTTTCCGGGCCCGGCATGTTAAACCCGAAAGCCTCTTCCATATCCGCCAGTATCCAACTGGCCGCCAAAGAATCCATCCCAAGCTTATCCAGTTCGGCATCCCCCTGGATGGCAGCGGGGTTAGTTTTCGGCAGGCGTTTTACAATGATTTCCTTCACCGTTTTTTCGATTTGCGTCGTGTCCATTTTATTTCCCTCCTAATTTTTTGTCTATATTTTACGGCTTTCGCATTCTAGCAGCTGAGCCGCCGTTTCCCGCAGTTTGCTCTTTTGTACCTTGCCGCTTGCCGTTTCGGGGTATTTATCGATGAAAAAGACGCGTTTAGGCACCTTGTTGATCGATATCAACCGTCGGCAGAACCGCTTAAGCTCCAAGGCCGAAGCCTTCTGACCCGGCTTTAATCGCACGAAAGCCACTATCTCCTCGCCGTAGAAAGCCGAAGGTACGCCGACGACCTTCGCATCCAGCACCTGGGGAAGCGTAGCGAGAAACTCCTCAATTTCCGCGGGATATATGTTTTCGCCGCCCCGAATTATCACGTCCTTGATCCTGCCGGTAATCCGGCAAAAGCCCTCGGAGTCGATCCACGCCAGATCGCCGCTGCGCAGCCAACCGTCCGCGCCGATGATCTCGGCGGTGAGTTCGGGCGCCTTGTAGTATCCCAGCATCGAAGAGGCGCCCTTTGTGCAAAGCTCGCCATGCTCGCCCGGCCGCGCTCCACGTCCGGTCCGCAAGTCGACGATCTTGACCATGGTGTCCGGCAGCGCCTGGCCGACGGTGGCGGTCCGTTTTCCCAAAGGATCGCCGGGACGGGGCATGATCGTTATCAACGTTTCCGTGGACCCGTAGTGTATGCCCGCCTCTGCCAGCCCCAGCCTCATGATTACGGCCTCGGCCAGTTCTGGCGAGCAGTAATCGCCGGAAATCCCTCCGGCTCGCAAAGACGACAGATCATAGCTCCGAAGGTCGGCTAGTTCGAGCGCCGCCAAAAACATGGTGGGCGTGCCGTAAATAGCCGTCGCCCGCCAGCGCTCCACCGCCGCGATCATCTCTCTGGCCAGGAAGCGTTCCATGACCAGCGTAGCCGCGCCCGCGGCAATGGCGACCAGCACCGCCAGGAATCCGAAACTGCTGAAAAACGGCACCGGCACGCAAATGACATCATTTGCCGTGTGACCCTTCCGGTCGGCAACCACGGCAGCCTTCGCAACATAAGCGGCATGGGTGAGCATAGCGCCCTTGGGAAACCCGGTTGTGCCTGACGAATACTGAATCAGGAAAACATCGTCAGGGCGCACCTTTTTTTCACAGTATGCCAACGCCGCGTCGTCAACCACCGCGGCCCCGGCCAGAAACTCCTTCCATCCCAGCATACCGGGGCAGAGCGGTTCGCCTACCGCCACCACCCGGCATAACTCCGGAAAACGCCGGGCGTCGTCCGCGGCGACCGGGTCGCCGGAACAAATACCGCGCAAGGCCGCCAGGCACTCCTCCGTCCGGCCACCTGCCCAGAAAAGCGCCTTCGCATCTGATTGCCGAAGAATATATTCTAACTCGTACACGCCGCAGTTGGCGTTGAGCGGCACCGCCACCGCCCCGATTTTGGCGCAGCCGAACAAAATGAACAGCCATTCGGGGATATTGGCAGCCCAGACAGCGACATGATCTCCCCGCGAAACGCCGCTTGCCAGCAAACCCTTTGCCACTTCCCGCGACAACGCGTCAAACTCCCGGAAACTCAGCTCCGTGTCCGTCGCGGCGAAGATCAGCGCCCGTCTTTCACCCAACCGGGCGGCCTGGGCGGCCAACAACCGGCCGACAGTCCCGGCGCTTTTGTTCATAGAGCCTCTCCCCACACCAAAAAAATTCCGCCGGGCTCGTTGTCCGCATCACCCAGACCGGGTCACCGCTTGCCAGTCCTTGTACACGACGTCGAGAATACCCTTGGCCTGTTTCGTGTACAAATTGATACCGGCAAAGTTGGGCTCAGCCAAGACTCTCTGCATAAGCAGACCGTCGCCGTCAAACCAGCGCGGCAAAAAACCGCCCAGAAAGCACCCGCAGCCGCGCAGGGCAGCGACCGCGGCGCCCACGTGCGGCCAGGACAACGGCAGGAAGAACTGGATAACGGCTGCGCCCTCCGCTACCACCTGCTGCTGCACCTTTTCGATATAAGCGGCAAAATCCTGCCCGGCGGTCAACAAAGTCACCCGGGCCACGCCGGCGCCGGCGAAGACATCGACCTTGGCGCGCGTCGCGACCCCTTCCGGCAGATCCTGGCGCGACCTTACGAAGTTATGCCCGAAGGGATAAGCCGAATATAATATGCGAAGCGTTTCTTCGTACACTTCAGGCAGAAATATCGTTTGCGGCTTGGCCTTGTATGTGTGGAAAACGGCCAGAATGGCAACCCGGCCAGCGTCTTCCGACGGCCGGGAAAATGCCTTGGCATAAGACTCGCCAGGCATTAAGGCTACCTCGACCGCGGTCGCGTAAAAGCCTCTTTTAGCTGTCATCTGCTGGGTAACCAAGTGATTACACACCGCTTCGCCCCAGATTTGTTCCATGCCGTAGCGCTCCGGAACGTCAACGGTGGCGGAAACGAATAGTTTGGCGGCGATATCGGTTGCCCGATAATCCTGCCTGACCATAAGCTGACCTTGCTCGTACAAGTCACGGTTCGGCGGCGTCGAGCGGTATAGGGCAATATGCCCCACGATTTCGCCGGCCGCTGTCCGTGCCACAACGCGGTAGGCGTCGCCATCGCCGTTCTGGCGTATTAACTCTGCGGGATCGTAAACCGCTTTCACCGGGTACTGGTCGCCGTAAATGCTGTAATATAACTTCACGACTCCTTCGGCATCCGCGGGCCGAAAGGCGTCAATACTCCAGGCCGCCGGTTCTCCGGGAGAATTGTCTCTCATCACGCGTCTCACTCCTTCCCGATACCTTTTCCTTACCGCGCGAACAGGCCAATCAGTCGCCAGTAGGGGATAGTGACTGCGATCATAAATGCGAACGCGACAGCCGTCCTTATAGCCATCTGACCGATAAGATGGCTCATCCTCAGGTATCCGAAACCATAGATCAGAATAAGAGGCGCGCATTGATAGGGAAAAAACAGCTGGTTGAAGCCCCAAATCAGCGAATAAGCGCCCAAATACGGATCAAAGCCCAGGGCGCCAAAAACGTCGGCGATCGGGCCGGCAAAAGCGGCGGAAAGGCCGAACTGATTCAACGCGAAACAACCGAGAAAGCCCAGCGCCCAGATTGCCATCGACAAAGCCGTATCGCCCATGCCTTGCAACAGCGGCACAACCGACGCGGTCAGCATTTTGACGAAACCGACGCCGGCCGCGACATTGCCGATCGCCATCGACCCCGCCAGGAAAAATACGATGTTAAAAGGAACGAGACGCTTCAGTTCCTCGCCAGTCAGCAAGTTTACGCCGGGGATGAAGCACAGCCCCGCCATGACCATCAGCGTCCAGCCGGGATCGATCTTGTGCCAGGCATCGGTGACAAGAGCGACGGCCAGCGCGGCGAGCATTGCTGCGGCTCTGATTTCCTTGGCGGTCATCGGTCCCAAAGCCCGATACCGTTCTTTTAACGTCTGCTTGGGAATGTGGATATTCTTGGGGCGAAGCGTGAACACGAGCGCGGTTGACACGAGCGTCCACAGAAACGACGGCAACGCCATCTGGTAGAACCACTGGAGCCAACTGACAGATTGCTTGGTGTATTGGGTTACAAGCGCAGCCAGCAGCACACTGTCGGCGGAAGCGGTAAGATACGCCATTTTGGCCGACCACAGGGCTGAGAATAACGCCAGCATCATCGCTGACGCCTCCCTGGTCCCGGGCTGGATGCCCATCACCTGGCAAACGCCTATTATCAGCGGCAGAAGCAGCGCCGTCTTCCCGGTAACCGACGGCATGAACGGACTGATTATCGTTGTCACGATAACGATGCCTACTACGACCCCGGCGAAGGATGTGCCGGTGTGCGACAATATTTTGTAAGTAAGGCGTTTCGCCAGCCCGGTGGCGACAATCACCGCACCGAATATCAGTCCGCCCAGAGTCACCCAGGGCACGGGCGACGACCAGCCCCTAAAAGCGTCAGACGGCGAACCGACACCGCCGAGAACAAAAAATATCGGCAGCAGTGTCCCGCTTATCGCCGGATCGACCAGTTCGAATGTCCACATAATCACCGCCCACAACGATAAAGCCAGGTAAAGCTTCATCCGGGGAGTAATTCCGCAGTACTGCGTCAGCGGCAGCAACCACAGCGCAACCGGAAAACCGACAGCCACGCCCCATTTAAGCAGCAAGCCGGGTGGTGCTTTCGAGTCGTTCCCGTCGATAACGTCAGGCTCCGCCATCTATGATTTCCTCCACGCCCCCGTCACTCCGCAACAACCGGTGAAATCGGACATAAAACAACAATCATTTCTATATTTCGCTAATACTACGTAATATTGGAATTTCCTGCACCATCCTTGTCATGTTCCATAAACTAGTTCACATACACTGGCACAATCCCGGCCCCCCGGTAATCCGGAAGCATAAAACGGCCAAAACAAACCAAGGCTCGGGCAAAGTGCCCGAGCCTTCAATTTCGTCTTATCAACATCCGCCGTTGAAAGCGCGTCTACAATTTCGGCACTTTCACCGTCGACACCATCAACCCCGACAATATCAGCAGCACGAACGCCTGCCCCGTCACCGGCAGCACCGGCACGAAATACGCGCACGCTGCGAGGACGGGTCCGGCCGCCGTTATCGGCAAACCGACGAAATGGCCCCGCGTCCCGGAAACATTGAAGCGGGCCAGGCGCAGCGCCCCGCATATCGGGAAAACGGTCGCCAGCGCGTAGCCGCCCCAGCCGCTGTCGGCGAAGACAAGCTGATAGGCGAGCAGCGCCGGCGCCACACCGAACGAGACCAGATCGGCGAGCGAATCGAGCTGCTTGCCGAATTCGCTGGCGACATTCAGCCGTCTCGCCACCCGCCCGTCGAGGCTGTCGAACATCGCCGCGCCGAATACCAGCGCGACGGCGAGCGCCCATTGTTCCGCGATGGTCAGCAAAATGGCCGTCAATCCGGCGGCGAGGTTCGCCACCGTCAGCGCGTTGGGAACCCAAAGACGCGGCATGAAAACCCCTCCAAGTTGCGGAAAGCTCGGCACCGCCCCCGCGGTTCCGAGCTTTCCCGAAAATTCATTTCTTGGCGGCCACCCTGGCCATAAACTTGGCGTTATCGATTATATACCGCTCATGGCGGCCTTCACCGACCTTTTCCCGGTCGTCGTAGGCCTCCACGGCAAAGGTCAGTTTCTTGCCGGCGATCTCCGTCAGTTCGGCCCTCGCCCGGACGGTCATTCCCACCGGCGTCGCCGCCAGATGGGAGACCTCCACCCGTGTGCCGACCGAACCCTGGCCGGCATCGAGATAAGGCCCGATCGCCGCGATCGCGGCCTGCTCCATGAGCGCCACCAGCAACGGAGTGGCGAACACGGCCGCCCCTTTGTTGCCGAAGCGCTCGGCGGTATTGTCGGCCGCCACTGCCACCGACGCTTCACCCACCGCGCCTACAGTCAGCACCGTTCCCACAGCCCGTCGTCCTCCCGGCGGAAAGTATAAACAACCTTAGGTCCCGGCTCGTCGGCGGGCGTCGGAATGGCGCTCGTGGGCGCCGCCGGCGGCGGCTCGTCGGACGGTTTCTCCTTATCCTCGATCCTGCCGTTGTCCAGCAACTGCTGTAGCTCTTCGCCCTCCAGCGTCTCGCGCTCGATCAGCGCATCGGCGACAAGATGGAGCTTATCCATATTGCTTTTCAGCATATCTTCCGTCTTGGCGTAGGCATCCTCGATCAGGCGGCGGACCTCCTTGTCGATGGAGTAAGCCACCTCTTCGCTGTAGTTGCGGTCGCGGGCGATATCGCGACCGAGAAAAACCTGCTGGTCCTGGCGCCGGCCGAAAGTGATCGGTCCCAGCACCTCGCTCATGCCGTACTCGGTTATCATCTTGCGGACAAGCTCGGTAGCCCGCTCCAGGTCGTTCTGGGCCCCGGTGCTGATCTCGTTGAGCACCAGCGCCTCGGCCACCCGGCCGCCCAGCAGCGTCTTGAGCTGGTCGAGCAGTTCGGACCGCGTAGCGTAGTAGCGGTCCTCCTTGGGCAGCATCAGCGTGTAACCGCCCGCCCGCCCGCGGGGGATTATCGACACCTTGTGCACAGGGTCGGTATGGGTCAGCATCATGCCGACCAGGGCGTGCCCGGCCTCATGATACGCGGTCAGTTTCTTCTCCTTGTCGCTGATGACCTTGCTCTTGCGCTCCGGCCCTGCGACCACGCGCTCAACCGACTCCTCCAGCTCGGGCATGTCGATGCGCTTCTTGTTGCGGCGGGCGGCGAGCAGGGCGGCTTCGTTGACCAGATTGCTCAGATCGGCGCCGGTGAAGCCCGGCGTCCGGCGGGCTAGCACTTCCAGGCTGACGTCCTTGGCCAGCGGCTTGCCCTTGGTATGGACCTTGAGGATCTCCTGGCGGCCCCTAACGTCCGGACGGTCGACCACCACCTGGCGGTCGAAACGTCCCGGCCTCAGCAGGGCGGGATCGAGAATATCCGGTCGGTTGGTGGCGGCGATGATGATGATCCCCTCGTTGACGCCGAAGCCGTCCATCTCCACCAGCAACTGGTTAAGCGTCTGTTCGCGCTCGTCGTGGCCGCCCCCGAGGCCAGCGCCCCGCTGCCGGCCGACGGCGTCGATCTCGTCGATGAAAACAATGCACGGCGCGTTCTTCTTCGCCTGCTCGAACAGGTCGCGCACCCTCGATGCGCCGACGCCGACGAACATCTCGACAAAGTCCGAACCGCTAATGCTGAAGAAAGGCACCCCGGCCTCTCCGGCCACCGCACGGGCGAGCAGCGTCTTGCCCGTTCCCGGCGGCCCGACCAGCAGCACCCCTTTGGGGATGCGCGCGCCCAGGTCGTTGAATTTCTTCGGATGCTTCAGGAACTCGACCACTTCCTCGAGCTCCTGCTTGGCCTCGTCGGCGCCGGCGACATCCACGAAGGTAACCTTCACCTTATCCTCGCCGTGCAGCTTAGCGCGGCTCTTGCCGAACGACATCACCCGGTTGCCGCCGCCCTGAGTCTGCTGCATGATGAAGAACCACACCCCGATCAGCAGCAGCATCGGCAGCACGGACGAGAAAATGGTCGTCCACCACGGCGGTTGCGGCGGCTGTTCGGCCTTGATATCGACGTTCTTCTCCCTGAGGGCGCCGATCAGCGTCGGATCGTTGGGAGTGACCGTGGTAAACTCCGTACCGTCTTTGAGTTTGCCGCGAATGGTATTATC
This sequence comes from Selenomonadales bacterium 4137-cl, assembly GCA_032334055.1. NCBI lineage: Bacteria > Bacillati > Bacillota > Negativicutes > Acetonemataceae > Anaeroselena > Anaeroselena agilis. Next base: position 3,081,417 of record JAUOZS010000001.1, read on the forward strand.
CACTATCGTCACGCGCTCCACCTTTTGTTCTTCGACGCTACGCAAGAACTGGGTGTAGCTGATCTCGGTCTTGGTGGTGGTGCGTGAGGAATAATAGTCGATTATCGAAATAGCGATAATGATAATAAGCAGATAGAAGCTGACATTGCGGAAAAACTTGTTCAACAACTTAACCCCCTTTCACTGGAGCTGAAACCAAAAACGCTATTGTATCCATAGGAGCTAATTATATCACAATTATACTCCAGTGACAATCCGACATCCGTGCGGTGCCGCTGGCCGCCAGTAATATCCTATGCGCCGCCTAGCTGCTATACGCCTCCGGCTTTAGCACACCCACAAACGGCAGATTGCGGTATTTTTCCGCGTAATCCAGACCGTAGCCGACCACGAAGTCGTCGGGGATGGTGAAGCCGTTGTAATCCACCGGCACGTCGACCTTGCGCCGGGAAGGCTTGTTCAACAGGGTGCAGATCCTCACGCTCGCCGGCTTGCGCGACTGCAGATTATCGTACAGGTACTTGAGGGTCAGGCCGGAATCGATGATATCCTCGACAATCAGCAGATGCCGGCCGGCCACATCCTCGTCCAGATCCTTGACAATCCTCACGACCCCGCTGGAACTGGTCGAAGCCCCGTAGCTCGACACAGCCATAAAATCGATAGTCACAGGCCGGCTGATCGCCCTGGCCAGATCGGCCATGAAAATGACGGCGCCCCTGAGCACGCCGACCATCAGAATATCCTTGTCCGCATAATCGGCGCTGATCGCCGCGCCCATTTCCCTGGTCCTGGCCGCCAGAGCCTCGGCGCTCACAAGCACCTCTTTGATGTCCTTATCCAGATTCACGTCAGCCCTCCTGTTTTTTCGATGATAAGCTCCAGATAAAACCCCGTCGGATTCCCCGGCCGGCAGCGCTTCGCCTGCCGCACCCCGCCCAGCCAGATTACCCCCCGGCCGTCGGTGAACACCGGGATGGTGTCGCGCAGCTGCCGCGGCACCTTGGCGTCGATAAGATACTCCTTCACCTTCTTGCCGCCCGGACGGAAGCGGTCCCCCGCCTGGCGGCTGCGGACGCGGATCGGTGGCGCCAGCTCCTCCCAGGCGAACACCGCCCTGTCCGGCCCGCCGCCTGCCGGCCGTTCCGCCGACAGCCTGGCCGTCACCGTCACGCCCAGCGCAGGCACAGGCGTCGTGCCCGGCACCGCGACAACTAGCCCCGGCGGGCCGATCACCGTTGCCGGCGGCGGAGACGCGGCCGCAAAAATTAGCCGGCCGTATACCCGGCGCGCGGTAACGCCGCCCGGCAGCTCGACCGCGTTGCCGGTGACTCCCGACGATGCTAATTCTAATAATTTTTCCACATGAAAAAAGCTTATTCCTTTTAAATCGCCGCGTTTTTTTACCACCGCCAGACGGAGAAGCTCACGGCGCACGGCCACGTGCAAAGCGCCCAGCGCCCGGCAGTCGACCGCCGGATCGTCACCCCCGTCGTCCACCACCTCCGGCCACGCCGCCACAGCTGCCGCCACGACGTAATCGTGCTCGTCGCCGACCAATTCGGCCGTACGGCACAGCGTCGCCGCGATATTGGCGTTGAACGCTGCCGCCAGCCGGGGCATAAGCTCCAGACGGAGAAAATTGCGCAAATACTCGGTCGAAAAATTCGAACTGTCCGTCCGCGGCGTCAGCCCGCATTCGCGGCAATACGCCCCGATCTCCTCCCGCGCCACCGCCAGCAGCGGCCTGATCACGCCGCCGGCCACCGGCTTCATACCGCCCAGCCCCGCGCCGCCCGCGCCGCGGAAAAGATTCAGCAGCACCGTCTCGGCCTGATCGTCGCGGTGATGCCCGGTCGCGATCAGCGCCCCGCCCAGCTCCGCCGCCGTCGCCCGCAAAAACCGGTAGCGCACCTCGCGGGCCGCATCCTCAAGCGAACGCCCCTCGGCGGCCGCCAGACCGGCGGCGTCCGCCTCGGTCACATAAAAAGGCAGCCCCAGCTTAGCCGCGAACTCGCGCACGAAAACGGCGTCCGCATCCGACTCCTCCCCCCGCAGCAAATGGTTCACATGTGCCACCGCCAGGGAAAAACCGTACTCCTCCTTAAGCTCATTCAAAACATGGACAAGCGCCAGCGAATCCGCCCCGCCCGAACAGGCGGCCAGCACCCTGTCGCCCGCCGCCGGCAGCCGGTGACGGGCGATCCACTCCCTCACCGCCGTCAGCATTGGTCCGTCCCTTTCCTGACAACATTGTTAAGCGCCAGCCGGTACAAAGTAACGCTCACAAATATCCCGAACGCGATCGCCCCGGCGGTCAGCAGCGTCAGCGTGGCCATCTCCACCGCCGGCCCGTAGCGGCCCTCCACCAGATAACGCATCGTCGTATACGCCTCCCGCCCGGGCACGAGCGGTATAAACCCCGGGATAATGAAAATAGTAGCCGGCTTGCGCAGCCGCCTTGCCAACGCCTCGGCCGCCGCCCCCAGGGCGACGCTGCCGAAGAAAACCGCCGCCACCGCGTTCGTGCCCGCGGCCGTTAGCAGCCCGGCCACCAGCCACCCGAGCGTCGCGTTAAAAGCCCCGTAAACCAGCAGGCTGCGCGGGATGCGATACATAACGCCCACCGCCGCCCCCATCGCAAACACCGCCACGATCTTCATCATCATCATCGCCGCCACCTCACAACACCGCCAGCACGATAACCACGCCCATCGCCACCGCCACCGACGTCAGCGCCGCCTCAAGCCCGCGCGACAGGCCGCTCAGAAGGTCGCCGGCGATTACGTCGCGGATGGCGTTGGTGATCGCCACCCCCGGCACCAGCGGCATAATGCCGCCCACCACGATCACATCGCGGCTCAGCCCCGGCCAGAAATAATGCGTCAGGCTGCCAAGCGCCGCCGCCGCCAGCGCCCCGAGAAACTCGAACGTGAACTGCACCCCGTGCAGACGCGAAACCGCGTGAGCGATATACCGCACCGCCATCGCCGTCGCAAAAGCGGCCGCCGTCTCGCCCGCGCCGCCGTCCTGCAGCACGGCGAAACAGCCGCCCACAGTGCCCGAAGCCAGCATCGACGGCAGGAGGGAAAAACCCGTGCGCTCCCCGGCAGTGCGGTTCAACAGCGCCAGCGCCTCCGCACGGTCGATCCGTCTTTCGGCCAGACCGCGCGACAACTCGTTCACCTTCGCGATGCGGTCGAGATTTATCGTCCGATCCCTGATCCGACGCATCGTCGTCAGCGACCGTCCGGAAGAATCGCTTACCGTCAGAAAAACCCCTGTCGGAATAACGAAGCACTCCGCCTTATCGGCGCCGCAGGCGCGGGCGATATGATACATCGTCTCCTCCACCCGCGAAGTCTCTGCGCCGTTGCGCAGCATCACCTCGCCGGCCAGCACGGCAAGCCCGACAATCTCCTCGATCGGCACGTCCTTCACAGGTTCACGCCCTTCCGATTCCTTGCCTTGGCTACATTCTCCCGCCGCCCGCCGTTTTCCTGCAATTTTCCGCCCTCGGCCGCATCGCCGCCTCTCCCTTAGTATCGGCCGCGCAAAAACCCCCTATGCGCGGTCGAAAAACCGCGCACAGAGGGTCGTTATCATGCATCCCGCCCAGCCGGCCCCGCCGACGCTACAGGTACGCTCCCTAAGCCTTGCTCCCCAGGCCGGGATCGCCCGTCACCCGCGCCACCAGCACCGTCATATCGTCCCGCCGGCACGGCCCCGCAAGCGCCTCGGCCTCGTGCAGAATGCGCTCCGCCATCTCCTGCGGGTCACAGTCGGGCAGACGCCGCAGAAAATTAACCACCCACGCCTCCTTGCCCGCGCCGCGGTTGGGCGCCTCCACCACCCCGTCGCTCACCATCACGATCACGTCCCCCGGGGCCAGCAGCCACCTGACCGGCTCAATCTCCACCTGCTGCATTATCCCCACCGGCAGCGACGACGACTTCACCGTCGCCACCTCCCGCACCCTCTTGACAAAACTGGGCGCCGCCCCCACCTTGAGGAACTCCGCCTCGCCCGCGGCCGTGTCGATCACCGCCATATCCACCGTCGTAAAACTCTCCTCCGGCAGCTTCAAAAGCAACAGCGAATTTACCGTCCTCACCGCCACATCCACCGCGAACCCGGCGGTCAGCAGCCGTTCGAGAAACCTCACCGTCGCCGCGCTGTCCCCGGCCGCCCGGCTGCCCGTGCCCATCCCGTCGCTCAGCACCAGCGCCGCCTTTCCGTCCGGCAGAGGCAATACGGCGGCGGTATCGCCCGAAACCTTCTCCTTGGCGGCAAAGGCCAACCCGGTCGTCACCCGGCAGCGCCCCGTCTCCCGCCGTCCCTCGTCTCCGTCCCCTGCGCGGGCCGGCAGCGTCGCCGCGGTAGCCCCGGCTGCCCCGCCACCGTTCACCTCCCCCGCGAGATCGCGGACGATAGCGCCCACCGCCCGCAGCTGCTCGGCCGTCAGCAGCCGCGCCTCGGCCGCCTTCTTATCCCAGAAGCACAACGCCCGGTTCCGTTCGGCGGCGTAATTGACCGCCTCCGCCAGCTCCCGACCGTGCTCGCACCTCTCCTTTAGCGGCGCCGGCAAATCCGCGCTCGTCAGGCGGGCCTTATCCGCGCCCGCCAGCGCGGCCTCCAACGCCTCGACGGTGCGCTGACGGTCATACTCCCAGCAGGCCGCGCGCCGCCGACAGGGACCGCACACCTTATCCCCCGCCGCCGCCAGCAGCCTGTTCAGCTCCTCCTCCCGGACCATCGCCCCGTTCTGAGCCGCGCGCCGGCCCAACACCCCCGCCAGACCGGTGAAAATATCCGCCACCCTCGCCAGCTTCGCTCCAGCCTCGCGCACCGGCGGCTCGGACCGATCCTCGGCCGCCTTCTCCTTCAGGCCGCGGCGCCATATCCGCAGCCACTCCACCGGCACGGCCGCGAACGCCGCCGCCGCCACCGCCCCCTCGGCCAAAACCTTCGCAATATCCGCCGTCTGGGCAAACTCCAGCACCGCGATCATCCCGCCGAGCAGAAACCCGGCGATCACCGCCAGCTTGCCCAGAGAGCGGAAAGCGGCTGCCAGCAGGCCCGCAACGCCGTACAGGCCGACCATCGCCACCGCCCCCCCGTCGGCCAGCCCGGCCACCAGCCCCACCGCCACACCGGCAGCCGCCCCCAGACCCGCGCCGCCCGCGAACGCCAGCAGCATAATCACCAGACTGCTCGCCATATTGCGGATACTGAACCCCGCCACCGTCGCATCGCCCACGCCGGCGGCAGCCGCCGCCAGCATCACCACCAGGCACATCACCGCCTCGCTCCCCGCCGCCCGGCCGGAGCGTCCGTCCACCAGCGGCATAGCCGCCGCGAAAATATACGTCAGCACCACGCACAGCGCCGCGTCGAACACCACCAGCAGCAGACTGTACAGCGGCGCCTGATGCCATAACACGACCAACCCGCCGCCGAACACAACCGCCGCGAAAACGTAGAGCGGCGCCGCCTGCAGCTTTCGCTCCTGCCTTGAAAGCCTGTCCGCCAGCTTGCCGTACGCCAGCATGACGAACAGATACAGCCCCGCCTCCAAAAAACGCCCCACCGACAGCATCCCCATCAGCGCGGCCACCGCCGCCGCCGGGGCCCTCCCCCTCGCCGTCAGGACCGTTGCCGCGCAGAACGCCAGACCGAAAGGCGCCAATTCACCGACAATCGACACCCTGCCCAGCAAAAAAGCAAGAATATTGAACGGCAGAACGGTCGGCCGGACCAGCGACGCCAGAACCCAGGCAACAAGGCCTGTCCAGCGCGTCCCGCCCGCCCGGCCGACCGGTTCGGCCGCGGCCGTCCCGCCTGATATCGTAACAACCGTTCCCTTAGGCATCACAACACTCTCCCGCCAGTGCGTCATGCTACTATTTTACATAATTTACCACCAGGCCGTTTGTCTAACCGCGTCGCTGCCGCGAAAAAAAATCCGACAATAACCGCGAACAAAAGCGTGCCTCCGCTCCCTTCCGGGAGCGGAGGCACGCTCAGCGCGGCGCCCCTTATTCCTTCCTCGCCTCCAGGCTCTCCGCCAGCAGTAGTTTGGCCTGCCGCGCCGCCCACTTGATCTCGTTCGCGGTCACCGCCACCTCGAGCAGCGCGTGCAGGTAGTAACTGCCCGCAAGCCTCGGCTGCCAGTGCTCGATCGCCCTGGTAAGACTCTCCCAATAATCCTCGCTGATCTCCTCCGGGGCCGCCGCGCCGCCGTCGGCGATCACCGCCCTCAGCTTCCCGTTCAGCCTGACCACCGTCATGCAGCCGCTCGCCAGCAGCTCCAGAATAGCCCTGAACTCCTCGCTGACCGGCGGATCGCCGGAATTTACCCGCCGTTCCAGCCTCCCCGGCAAAAGATCGAGAATCCGGTTGGCCTTGTGAGTGATCGACTCGTTATAAGCGATCAGCTTCTCCGCCAGGAAAAGCCACCCGGTCGGCCCGGCCGCCTCCGCGACCACCTTCCCCTCCCTGCTCAGCAGCTCAAGCAGCCTGCGCGCCTCACCGTTGAGCTTATCGACCCGTTCGCCCTGCGCCGGGTCGGCGTGATACTCTTGGCCGTCCAGGCCGACATACTCCTGCACGGCATGGCAGAAATACAGCACCGCCGCCTCGTTGCTCTGCCGCAGCCTCTCCTTGAGCTGTTCGGTATACCGCGGCGGCCACAAAAACACATTAACCAGCATCGCCGACCCGAGGCCCACGAAAATGACCCCCGTCCTCGCGAAAGCATGCGCCAGAAACTCGTCGGTATGCGAACTCAGCACGAACAGCGCCGCCACAATCCCCATCGTAATCCCGTTTTTGAGGCCCAGCCTGCCGAACAGCGGTATCAGCAGGATAACGATCAGGCCCGCCGACAGCGGACTCACGCCGATAAATAACCCGACAAAAAACCCGGCCGAAACGCCCAGCACGTGGACCAGGATCTGATTCCGCGCCTCCCTCAGCGTCAGGAAAATCGACGGCTGAATATTAATCACCGCGGAAACCGCCCCGAAGAAAGCCGGCTCCAGCTTCAGAAGCCCGCATAAAAACATCGTTATCGCGACGGCTATCCCCGTCTTTATCACCCGCGCCCCTATTCTCACCATATCCCCCCTCGGCCAAAACACCGGGCGACCGGGCATATTATGCCCACATCGCCTGCAGGCGGCTCACGGTATGCCGCAACCGCAGTCTCCGTCAAGACTATCGGTATTCTCGGCGCCTCTTTCATATTCCTGCCATCCCGGCGGGCTCGCGCCCCGACAAAAAAGAGCATCCCTGTCGGGGATGCTCCCTGTTGGCTTGTGGCTACTCCGCCCGGCGGGCGCCGCGGCCGCCGCGCTTCGACTCCGTGTTGCGCTTGAGGTCGGTCAGTCGCTCGTCGCTATCCTTGAGGAACTTGCTGAGCTTGTCTTCGAACGACGCCGGCGGCATGAAACGGCCCGGGCGTCGGCCCTCGTTGGCAGGAGGTCTTCTGGTGCTGGGTTCCTGGAGCTGCTTGATCGATAGGCCGATCTTGCCGCGTTCGTCCACCGACAGGACTTTCACCTTGACCTTGTCTTTTTCCTTGAGAAAATCCTTAACATCGCGGACATAAACGTCGGCGACCTCGGAAATGTGGATGAGGCCTACCTTTCCTCCCGGCAGCTCGACAAAGGCGCCGAAGTTGGTTATCCCGGTCACGACTCCTTCAACCACACTGCCAACCTGAATGGACATGCTGCTCAAAGTTCCTCCTTAAATACTATAAATACTATGTTTTGCAAACATATTATACTCTTGGGGCAGAAATGGTGTCAAGGAAAGTGCCGGTTATTAATTTTTTTCCGCCGGAACATAAGGAACCTCACCCGGCTTCACCAACCCCAACTCCTCGCGGGCCAGCTTCTCTACATAGGCTGGCGTCGTCAGCTTCTTCTTCTCGTCGGCGAGCGTCTCGTTGGCCTGGCGAAGCTGCTCCATCCGGATGCGGGTCGCCTCGGTCTCGCGGTTCAGGGCGTTCATCTCCATCTGCTGCCCGGCCAGCACGTACAGGCAATAGCCGACCACCGCCAGCACCGTCACGCGGAACCAGCGGATGCGATATTTCACGGTGCGTTTTTGTTCCGCCATACCGCCACCACCTGTAATCTGTCCTACCTTACTTTACATCCTGAATATATTCGCCTCACTATGTAAACATTCCTCCATTATGGCAAATTTTCTCACCGCGGCGGCGCGGAATCGTCCGGCGGCGGGCGGCGGGCCGCAAACTTCCTCCTCGCGTAGCGGGCCGGCCGCGCCGCCAGATTGGCCATATAAGCCGCCGGCTTGACGAGCGTATACACGATCACCGTCCTCGCCGCCCGCGCCACGCCGACCGCCAGCCGCAGCAGCACGATGATCAGGCGGACCGCCTGGCGGCTGAGCAGGCGGTAATAGCCGAACGCGCCGAGCGCCAGGCCGATGAACGTATAAAGCCTTAGCTCGCCCCAGTTTCCGAGCAGCAGCGCCAGGAAGACAAGCCCCGTCGCCAGCAGCCAGTAAGCGAGATCGGCGAAGGAGGTAAACAGCCAGCGCGGCCGGAAAAAAGCCCGCAGCACGCGATAAAAATCGAAAGCCACCCCCAGCAGCAGCCCGGTCGCGACCGTAATCACAAACGTATTTATCTGTCCCTCGGCGCTCATCGTCTCCCCCCCTCCGTCGCCTAGCGCCACCGCCACGAGCGGTGCCGCCTCAGCAGCCTCAGCGCCGTCCACACCGCCAGCGCCGCCGTCGCCGCCGCCCCCCAGGCCGCCGCCCGGCGCGCCGCCTCCCAATTTTCCGCCGCCCCGCCGCCGGCGGGAACCTGCAGGCCGGCGAACTCATGCCAGTAGGCCATCACCCGCGCCACATACTCCTGCGTCTCCGGGTATGGCGGCACACCTCCACAGCGGTCCACCGCCCCCGGCCCCGCGTTGTAGGCCGCCAGCGCCAGTACCAGATCGCCGCGGTACTGGCGGACGAGAGCGGCGAAATACGCCGTGCCGATACGGATATTTAGCTCGGGATCGAAATAGCAGCCCGGCCCGCATTCCCCCTCGTGCCGCCCGCTGCAGGCCCTGATGCGGCCGTTGACCTCCCGCCACGTGCCGGGGATGATCTGCATCAGGCCCGCCGCCCCCGCGCGGGACACCGCCCGCGGCTGAAAGGAACTCTCCGCCCGGATGATCGCGGCCACCATCGCCGCGCTCACCCCCTCCTCGCGGGCGTACAAATTAATGAGTCCCGCGAAGGGAACCTTGTCTACCTCGCGCCAGCGGCCGGCCGCGGCGTTGAAATCCCGCCTCGCCGCCTGCCGGCAAACCCCGGCCGCCCAGCCGGCGGCGAAATACAGCGCCGTCTCCGCCGCCAGCAGCGCCAGCAGCAAATACCACACCATCACCCAGTCAGCCCGCAGCTTCAGCCCGCACCCCGCCCTATTTCAGCAGCCTCTCCAGAAGGCCTTTTTTCTGCCGCACCTCGTCCGCATAAGTCAGCGACCCGACCATGCCCTCGACAATGATGCTGCCCTTCTCAAGATTGAGCTGCTTGATATTCAGCCCTTCCCCCCTGACGGTCAGCATACCCTGCTCGGTCTCCAGGACGACCTCCTTCTCGTCGAAACTGCCCAGGCTGACCACGCCCTCCACCGTCAGGTCCTCCCGGTCGGTAAGCGTGAACTGGTGACGCCACCGCGGCGTTTTGTCCTCCAGCGGCATGCCGCTCCCTCCCCGCTTATGAATTCGTTTATGTATATGTCGGAAACGGGGCTGGTAGTACAACGGACGGGCCGTTAAAAAGCCCGTCCGCGGCAATACTATACGAAAAACCGCAAGGAGGTCCGGCCGTGGACTTAGCCGCCGCCTGGGATAAAATCGTCTTTCTCCTTACCCACGTCACCGTCTTCGAGCTGCCGTTCGTCTTCCTCGGCACGTCCGCCGCCGCCTGGTTTCTCGCCCGCGTCCTCGACCGGCACAACGCCAGGGCGCGCGAAGCCAGGGCGTCCCGCCGCGTCGCCGCCGCCTACGCCGGCCTGCTGGCCGCCGCCTTCGCCGCCCGCTTCCTGCTCATGTAATAAAGCCTAAAGGCCGTTCAGAAGCCGACTTCACTTATGCTCGCCGACATTGATGATCGACACCCTCACCTTCACCTCCAGCGGCACCGTCGGGTAGATCTCGTCCCAACGGTCCTTCAGCCGCTTCCAGTCGTGCGGCTTGTAGGCCTTCAGACTGCTCTTGAAATAGAACATCTCCCACCCCAGCCGCTGGGACACCGCCAGCGTGTGCCTGATATTGCGCTCCACCTCTTCCGCCACCAGCCTCTGCGCCTTGTCGAGGTATTCCGGGTCCAGGGTGTCGTGCTTGTGGCCGCACTGCACCTCGTCCAGGTTGCCGCGCATCGCGATGTCGAGCGAAAACCACACCCTGTCCCCCTCCACGTGCGGCTTCAGCACGGTCTGGTGGCGGAAAAGCTCGAAGGTCACCGTGCTTCCGGGATGGGCCGGACACTCGAACGAGATGGCGGTCGATTTCTCCGTCGCCCGGATCATCCTCAGACCGCTGATGAAATACTCGTCCTGGTAGCCCAGGAACTTGCCCCCCTTGAAAAGCGCCCCCCCTTTGGCCTTCATCGACTTGCCCGCCGGCTCCACCACCGGGAAGATCATGTCCCCCCTGTTGTCCAGGGCCTGGGAGGCGAAGCTGATGTCGGTGCGGGCCGTCGGCAGGTGGATATCCTTCGTATGTCTCCTGGCTATGTTGGCCAGGAAAACCCCTCCCGGCTCGCCGGTCGGCGGCGCGATCGCCAGCAGCTTGCCGGCCTCGCCGGGGGTGATGTAGATCTGCGCCCGCCCGCGCATCTCGGCGTCGCGGCGGAAGAAGTCCAGCACCGGCGCCAGGCCGTAGCGTTCGACCGCTTTCTGGCTGATAAGGAGCACCTGCATGTTCTCGAACCACAGCCCCTTGCTGCTTTCGCCCAGCGCGTCGCGCACCGCGTCCAGCATCCCCGGCCCCCGGCCCGTCACCAGGAAAGTTTTGCTCTCGCCGCCCGGCTTCTCCTGCCCCCCCTTCACCTCGCCGAACCTCAGCACCTGGAAGGTCGCCCGGAAACGGTCGGCCGGGGCGGGGTGGGCGTAGCTCTCCTCCTTGGCCTTGCCGGGCTCCTTGTCCGTCCCTTCCTCCGCCACATCCACCGCCACCGCCAGCACGAACGCCCTATCCTGGATCTCCACCCGGTCCCAGCAGCCGGCCGTCAGCAGGCAGACGGCCAGCAGGCAGGCCGCCAGCGCCGCCCGCCGCGCCGGGCTACAGCCCCTTGCCCCGTCCCGCATCGCGGCTCCGCCCCCTCCACCAGACTAGCGCGAACACCAGCGGCACCACGCCGAGCGAAAACGCCGGCCCCGCCCACATCAACGCCGTCCTTAGCCCCTCGAACACCCTGATGTGGTGGGTGGCGTCGCCGAGCAGGAACAGCGGCGGCACCAAGGCCAGCACGAAAGGCCGGTGGTCGGCCAGGCGGTACAGCCGGGTCAGGCTCTGGGCCATGAAATACATCGCCAGCGTCACGCTCGCGAAGATCCCCTGTATCCAGAACACCAGGAAGTAAGTGTCCAGCCGCTCCAGGAAGGTGCCCGGAATCTCCACCGTCCGCACGATCGTCAACATCGGGTAGGGGGCGTTCTCGGCCCCCTCCAGCGTCAGCACGCCGATATCGAGCACGATCCTCAGCAGAAACAGGCCCGTGGCCAGGGCGAAGGCCCCCGCCACCGCCCGCGTCGGCTTGAAGTTGCCCTTGTATACCAACGGCAGCAGCAGCAGCACGCATTCGTACCCCTGGAAAATCGTCCACGAGCGCAGCGCCCCCGCCGCTACGTCGACCGCGCCCTCCGGCCACAACGGCAGGAAATTTATTACCCTGAACCTCAACAGGCTCAAAAATAACAGAAACAGCCACGGCGGCAAGGCGGTGAAAAACAAGAGCTGCACCACCCGCAGGATCGTCCCCCAGTCCTGCAGGCAGCAGTACGCGCACACCAGCAGCAGCCCCGCCTCCACCACCTCGAACGGCGTCCGGTCGAACATGAAAAAGGTGACCTCCCGGCTCACCCCCTGCAGCGCCAGGCCTGTCCACATAAACAGAACAATCACGAACAGCCACACCACCGCCCCGCCCGGCCACCGTCCCAGCAGGCGCGGCAGATACTCGGCAAAGCTTTCGCCCGGAAACCTCTCCCCCAGCTTTATCATCAGCCAGGCCGCGCCATAATAGAGCGCCGCCCCGGCCAGCACCGCCAGCCAGGCCCCGTGGCCGCTCGCCTGCAGGATGGGCTGCATCACCCGGCCGGAAATGCCCATCATCGACGTCGCGATTATGATCGCCAGCTGCAGCGGCGACATCCTCGTCTTGACCTCAAGATCGGCCATGTCAGTCCCCCACCCGCGAGCGGTCCTGCGCCCCGTAAACTTTAGGCCGCGACCCCATCAACGGCATCGGCACGCGCACCAGCTTGTCCTGCATATCCTCCGCCAGCGTCACGTCGAACAGCCCGCCCAGGAAAGACTCGCCGAAGCTGCGCAGACTGCACATATGAATGATGATCGCCAGATAAGCCAGCACCAGCCCGTAAAAGCCCAGCACCGCCGCGGCGACGACCGTCGGGATCCGCAGCCAGCGCAGCGCCAGTCCCAGGTTGTAAGACGGCATGGTATATGACGCGATCGCCGTGCCGGCCGTGGCGACGACCAGCAGCGCGTTCACGATGCCCGCCTGCACGATCGTCGTACCGATGACGAAGCCGCCGACGATGCTCGCCGCCGGCGAGATCTTCTGCGGCAGGCGCAGCACCGCCTCCTGGAAAAGCTCCAGGATGATCTCCATGATAACGACCTCCATGAACGCCGGATAAGGCGTCCGCGCCCTCAGCTCCGCTACGCTGATCGCCAGCGTCGTCGGCAGCATCCCCGGGTTGTACGACACGATCGCCACATACAGCGCCGGCAGAAAGGTGCCCAGCGCCGCCGCGGCGTAGCGGGACACCCTGATCAGGCTGGCGACCGCCGGCTGGACGGTGAAATCCTCGACGCTCTGCAGCAGCGACGGCAGCGTGCAGGGCACGATGATCGCGTGGGGCGTGTTGTCCACGATCAGCCCCACCCGCCCCTCGTAGATCGAGATCAAAAAAGTGTCCGGGCGCTCGGTCACATGCGTCTGCGGGAAAGGCGACCAGGGATGGTCGATGATGAACTCCTCCACCTGGGCGGACAGCATTATCTCGTCGATCCTTATATTGCCTATCCGGCGCTCGACCTCGGCCACCAGCCCCGGCTTGACGATATCGGCGGCGTACACCAGCGCCAAAGCCGTCTGCGTGCGCGCCCCGATCTGCAGGATCCGCACCTTGATGTTGGCGTCCCGCGCCCGCCGCCGGAGGAGGGCGACATTGTCTTTGAGCGTCTCCGTGAACGCGTCGTGCGGGCCGCGGGCCACCGACTCCGCCTTCGGTTCCTCGACGCCGCGCTTGACATGCTCGACCGCCCCGACCACGAGCCCCTCGGCGCTACCGTCCGCCAGCAGCAGCCCGTTGCCGGTCAGCACCTCCTCCACCGCGGCGCCGGCGCCGCCGGCGACACTGACCGCCGCGGCGGTCAGCACCCGGCCGGCCACCGCGCGCGCGTCGCCTAGCCGTCCCGGCCCGTCCGCCGCCAGCAACGGCCCGATCACCTGCTCTTCCAGCCGCTCGGTGTCGGTCATCCCCTCCAGATAGACAAGCAGCCAGCCCTTGCCGCCCGCCGTGAAATTTCTGAACTTCACATCGTCGCAATCCTGGAACGCCTGCCGCAGCAAGCGCTCGTTCTCCGCCAGCTTCGTCGTGAAAATGAACGGCTCGCCCGGCGGCGCAGCCACCTTCCTCAGCCGGTCGGCGACCAGCGCCATGCGGTCGACGACCTCCCGGCTGTCCGCCAGCAGCCTCTTCAACTCCCGCAGCCGCCCGGCCGCCGCAGCCAGCGACGCCGGTGCGAAGCTCGCCGACAGCCGGAGGATGTCGCCGCCCCGCCTTCTTACTCTACCCATCGTCCGACCTCACCGTCCCCGCCCCCTCATACACGTCTTAGTCTCCCAAACCCCCTCCCCCGGTATACGGCCTCCCGCCAAAAGGGCGGCCGGATCGCTCCGGCCGCCCTTCATCACTGCCACCTCTTCTCCACCGTGATCCCCTTGAAATAATGGCTCACGATATCCTCGGGTTTCTTGCCCTCCTTGGCCATCTTATTGGCGCCCCACTGCGACATGCCCACCCCGTGGCCGTAACCCTTGCCGCTGAACGCCACCTTGTCGCCCTCGACACTCACCTTATCGAGCAGCATCGACTTCAGCTCGGTGCTGCCGATCTGCACCCGGAAATCGGGGGCCGAAACCTTGACATTCTTATTGAACACCAGCTCCGTCGCCCGGCCCGACGGCCCCTTCTGACCGATCTCCACGCTGTCGACCGACGACACCTTCTGGCCCATCTTGCTCAGCGCGGCCATGACCTCCTGCTTGCTGAAAGACGCCGTCCAGTTCTTCACATCCGCCGGCGCCAGGTCGTCGGGCGACTGCACCGACTGGATGTAAGGCGGCTCCGCCTCGCGGAAATTCAGCCCCTCCTTGGCGGTCGCGGTGATGCCGCCGGCCGAGGCGTGGAACCAGGTGCGGATCGGCTTGCCCTGGTAAACCGCCACCATCCCCCGCGTCATCTCCACCGCCTTCTTCACATTATCGTTCACATCCTTGGCGTTATAAGCCTGAAACTCCTTGATATCCGTCGACGCCTGAGTGCCGCGGGCCGGCACGCCCCCCTTGCTCTCCATCTCCTCCAGCGTGAACGTCCGGGCCACGATCGCCTGAGCGGCCAACGCCTCCACCGGCCAATCCGACTTCATCTCCCCGGCGACCACCCCGGCGATATAATCCTCCATCTTCATTGTCTTCTTCTCGCCCGTCTCATGCATATACACCGAGATCTGCGGCTCGGCCCCCTGCGCGGCCTGCTGCTGCCCGCCGGGCTTCTTCTGCGGCGCCTTGAACATCGAACAGCCGGCGGCCACCAAAGCTGCCGCAAGCACCATGGTGAGAATGACGAACCATCGTTTACCCATCGCTGTGCCTCCTTCCGTTTCCCTTAGTATTACAGCGCCGGGTGGCATACTATACAGCAGGATATCCCCATAGCCGCCCCGAATACTTACCCAAAGCCCCGGTTACAAATAACAGGCAGACCGCTCGCAAAGCCCTTCGTTTCACCGACGGCGCTTGACCAACGGCTGCTACAAGGAGGCAAAGACATGTTCACCAAAATCCTCGTTCCCACCGACGGATCGGACATGGCCCTGCACGCCGCCAAAGTGGCGCGGGCGGTGGCGGAAAAATTCGGCGGCGACGTCACCATCGTCCATATCGTTCAGAACTACTATGCCCTCCCCGCCTTCAGCATGCCCGACACGGTCGCCATCCCCCTGTCCGTGATGCAGGACCTCGAAACCACCGGCAAATCCATCCTCGCCAAAACCGAGCAAATCTTCGCCGGCTTCGAGGGCAAAGTAACCTCCAGGCTGGAATACGGCCCTCCCGGAAAACAGCTCGTCGACATGGTCGTGGACGAAGGTTACTCGCTCGTCGTCATGGGCCGCCGCGGCCTCAGCGGCGTCACCGGCCTCCTCCTCGGCAGCGTCAGCAACCACCTTGTCCACTACGCCCCCTGTCCCGTCCTGATCATCAAAGGCACCGAACCTGTCGACTAACCGGAGTTAACACCCCTTCCGCACAACGACAAAAGGCTTCGCGTGTAAACGCGAAGCCTTTTTCTATACCCTTCGCACCCCCGCCGCGGCGCCCCGGCGGGCCGCCAGGCGGCTGCCGATGATGCCCGCCGCGACGCTGGCCGCCCATGGATGCCCCAGGCCGCGGGCCCGCCCGCGCATCTCCTCCAGCTCCTGCGGCCTTGCCAGCAGCCCGGCCACCATCGCGCCCGCGTCCCTGGCGTCGGCCAGCAGCACCGCCGCCCCCCTATCCACCAGATAAGCGGCGTTATCCTCCTCCTGGCCGGGCAGCGGGCTGATCAGCACCATCGGCAGCCCCGCCGACAGCCCCTCGCTGACCGTCAAAGCCCCCGGCTTGGTTATCAGCAGATCGGCGGCCGCCATCAGCTCCCTCACCCTGCGGGTATACCCCAGGGCGACGATATAATGGCGGGAAGCTGCGGCGATGGCCCGCAACTCCCGCCGCAGCTCGGCGTTGCGGCCGGCGACGACCACAATCTGCAGCCCCCCGCCGACACCGTCCAGGCTGCGCACCGCGTCGGCCACCGGCCCGATCCCCAGGCCGCCCCCCATTATCAGCACCGTAGGCTGCAGGGCGGCAAGCCCCAGTTCGCGCATTGCCGCAGAGCGGTCCGGCTGCCGGCCGAAGCTTACGTCGATGGGAATTCCCGTCGGGCAGATCCGCTCCGCCGGCACCCCCTGTCGCACCAGCTCGTTTCTCGTCTCGCCGGCCGCCACGAAATACAGGTCCACCTCATCGTACACCCATAGCGGGTGGGCGCTGAAATCGGTGACCACCCCCACCAGCGGCGCGTCGAGCAGCCCCTTGCGGCGGAGATACGCGGCCGCCCCGCAAGGGAAAGGGTGGGTGAAAATAATCAGATCCGGTCGGTACCGGAAATAAAGCCGCCGCATACTGCGCTTCATCGCCTTCGCCAGCAGGGTCTGAACCACCGGCAGCTGATGCGTCTGCGACCAGCGGTACAACAGGTCGTACACCTGCGGCGACACGCTTATCATCTTAAGGTACGTCTCCTTAAGCAGCGCATTCAGGTAGGAATTCTCCTCCCCCATGAAATCGGCGATCGTGACGCGCACACCGGGATATCGCTCCCCGATCTCCGCGCCGACCGCCCTGGCCGCCTGGTCATGCCCGGCGCCCACGGAAGCGGTCACGATCAGAACATTTTCGAACGGCAGCGCCATTTTCGCATCACCTCGGCAGCAAATCGTCAACAACTATATTACCACACCGCCAGCGGCCTTTTGAAGACCTGACGGCCATGTCGCGCTATATCCTATAATATAAACCGCCGGTCCGTTTTTATCATCCGCCGGCAACCAAAAAGCCGCCCTGGCGAGGCGGCCATTATTTTTTGGCGGGCGACGAAAAAACCGGGGTATTACCCCGGTTTTGCTCTATATATTGCTGTTTACTTCTTGTTTACGCTGTCTTTGAGGCCTTTGCCAGCTTTGAAGACCGGAGTTGCGGAAGCAGGAATGGTGATTTCCTTGCCGGTCTGCGGGTTACGGCCCTTCCTAGCGCCACGAGCCTTCACTTCGAAAGTACCAAAACCGATGACCTGAACCTTGTCCTTTTTCGCGAGAGCTTCTTCGACACTGGCGAACAGAGCGTTGATAGCTTTCTCGGCGTCCTTCTTGGTCATCGCGGCCTTTTCGGCGACGCTAGCAACCAATTCAGTTTTATTCACAATCTCTTCCTCCTTGTCAATATTGGTTACTTTTAGCATTATTCGCTACAGGTCTATTTATTCCTCCTCTCACCAAAAATATTTGTCAAAAATTCCTTATTTTTCTGCGTTTTTCGGCCTTTTTGCCTCGTTCCAAAGGTCATCGAGCTGTTCTATTGTCATTTCTTTCCATTTAAGGCCCCGTTCCTTCACATAAGCCTCTATGTAAGCGAACCGGCGAACGAACTTATTGTTGGTCGCGTTAAGGGCCGTTTCCGGGTCGATATCCAAAAACCTGGCCAGATTGACCACGCTGAACAGCACATCGCCCAGTTCCCCCTCCGTCATCGCTTTGTCCCCGGCGGCGACGGCCTCCCTCAGCTCTGCCAGCTCTTCAGATATCTTGTCCCACACCGGGGCGGCGCTATTCCAGTCGAAGCCCACTTTCGCCGCCTTCGCCTGCAGCTTGAACGCCTTCAGCAGGCTGGGCAGCCCGCCCGGCACCCCGTCAAGCGCGCCCGGGCGTTCCCCGGGATGCTCGCGCCGCTTGATCTGCTCCCAGTTGACAATAACCTCGGCGGCGTCGCGCACCGTAATATCGCCGAACACATGGGGGTGGCGGCGAACCATCTTCTCCGTCACTGTATCGACCACATCCTGCATCGAAAACTCGCCGCATTCCTCGGCGATGCGGGCGTGGAAAACGATCTGCAGCAGCAGGTCGCCCAACTCCTCGCACAGCTTGTCCGCGTCGGCGAGCTCGATAGCCTCCAGCACCTCGTAAACCTCTTCAACGATATAACGCCGCAGCGACGGATGGCTCTGCTCCAGATCCCACACACAGCCGCCGGGAGAGCGCAGCCTGGCCATCACATCGACTAGCGGGTCGAGGCTGAACGCCGCGGCCCGCCGCGGCGGCGCCGGCACGTACACGCTCGTCAGGTGGTCGATCGCCGGCAGGCGGTCAAGCTCGTACAGAGGCAGCGTCCTTATCTCCTCATCGGCCAGACCGAGATTGCGGACCACCGTCACCGCAAAATCGTCCGGATATATATCCATCAGGCTCAGCTTGGCCTCCGAAGCCACGCGGCCGTTATACACCTGGGTCACGACCAGCGCCGTACCAAGGTCGGGCGGCAACTTCGCGATATCGGCGGCGTCCGTCACCGTCAGCCCCGTCACCGGATCGAGCCCCAGGCGCGCGTAAAGCAGGTCGAGAAAACTCATCGCCGGCAGCACCGTAACGCCTATCCCCGCAGCCGCCGCGGTCTCGCGGATCAGGACCACCGTCCTCTCCGCCACCGCCGGGCTGCCCGGCACGGCGTACACCACCCGGCCCGCCTCCCGGGCCCTGGCGACCACCTCAGCGGTTATCGCCGCGTACACGGCGTCGAAAGTCGCGTGCCGCTCATACAAACTGTCGAAACTCGTAAAAGCAATGCCCCGTTCTTCAAGGCCGGCGACCGCCGGATGACGGGCGGTGCGCAGACAGAGCGGCGGCCGCGACTCCAGCAGCGCCAGCGTCTGGGCCGTTATCAGGCCGAAGTCCCCCGGTCCGAGACCGATGATGACGATTTCTCCCATATCAGCTCCTCAGCAATCTGAGCGCCCTCAGGATAGCCGCAAGCTGCGCGCCGACCCTCGGCACCCTTTCTATATCCCGCTGGGTAACGCCGCCGGTCACGAGCTGCACCAGGCCGTAAACCGTACCGCCGATCACCACGGCCGCCAGCGTGGCGAGCGTATTGTGCGTCAGCAGGGCCATCACCTCGTGGTAAGTCAGCAGCACCGCGCCGCCCATCACGGCGGCGGCGAACGAAGTACGCAGCGTATCCTTTACATCGATGGCGAACCCGACATAGCGGTAAACGAAATACATATTGAGCAGCGCCGCCACGCCGAAATCGGCGTTCGTCGCCCACGCCGCGCCCTTGATGCCTAAAGCCGGCATCGCGGTCAGCGTCCAGCCCAGCACCACCTTGAACCCGGCCGACACCAACATATTGATAACCGGCACCGCCGTGCGGCCGAGCCCCTGCAGCACCCCCGTAGTCACCTGGTGGATGCCGAGGAGAAAAATCCCCAAAGCGAGGATAGCGATCGACGAATCGGCGTTGGGCGTACCGAACAGCATCAGCGAAATCGGCCTCGCCAGCAGCCACATGCCCACAAAACTGGGAATGGTAATGAGATTGGCGATCCGCATCGCCGTAGCCGTCCGCTGGTAAACGTGATGGAGATTGCGCAGCGCGAACGCCTCCGACACCGCCGGCACCAGGCTGGCCGCCAGCGAAGCCGTCAGAATTGTGGCCATGTTCACCAGCGGCACCGCCATCCCCGTCAGGTAGCCGAACAGCTCGGTCGACTGCTCGACGGTGTAGCCGGCCACCTCCAGTCGGGCCGGAACGATAAGCAGGTCAATATTGGACACCAGCGGCAGCATGATATTGGCCAACGACACCGGCAGAGCCAGGCGGGCGATGCGGCCGATGATGCTCAGGCCCGACTCAGGCCTCGACGGCGGCTGGCCGTCCATCCGCGCCTGGAATTCCGGCCGTTTGCGCCAGAAAAAATAAACCAGAATCAGCAACCCGGCCGCCGCGCCGGGAGCCGCTCCGAAGCTGGCGCCGGCAGCGGCGAATTCGAGGCCGCTCGGCAGCAGCAGATATGCCAGCAGGATCATCGTCACCACACGGAAAAGCTGCTCCACGATCTGCGAAATCGCCGTCGGCGTCATCATCTGCAAGCCCTGGAAATAGCCGCGGTAGCTCGACAGCACCGTCACGAAGAAAATGGCCGGCGCGAGAGCGGCGATAGCATAATAAGCCCGCGCGTCGCGGACAAACTGGTGCTCGATCAACCACCCGGCCCCGAACCACAACAACAGGGTGAAAACCACCCCGGTAGCGGCCAGCACGACCAGCGAAATGCGGAAAACGCGGTTGGCGCCCCGCCAGTCGCCGAGGGCGACCTTCTCGGCGACGATGATCGAAATCGCCACCGGGATGCCGGCCGAGGAAATACTCAGCGCCAGCAGATATATCGGGTAGGCCATCTGATAAAGACCGATGCCTTCGCCGCCCAGAAGGCGCGACAAAAGAATCCGGTTCACCGACCCGATCAGTTTGACCACGATACCGGCCACGGTCAATATAAGTGCGCCCCTCAGGAAGGTATCCTTGCTCAATGGCTTCATTCCTCTCGGATGCAGCCGCCCTTCGCAGACGAAGCGCGGCAAGTGCACATTATATTATAACAAAATATACTAGGACTTAAAACACTTTCCAGCAAGATTGGCGCTGCCGCCCCAAATAGAAAAGTAGCGAACTAGGTCCGCTACTTTAATCGCTTTTTCGATTCATTGCGACATCTGTTTGGCCAGAAAGCCGGCTGCAGTCTCGGCGAGCTTGACCTCCATATCGCCCATCTGCACGCCCTGTTCCTTGGAACAGATAATCACCGCCCCAATCGCGTCACCTTCCACGATAATCGGCGAAATCACCTCGGCGGTGAACTTGCACACCTCATCCTCGTCGCAGTCGGTCACACAGCCCTTGCAATGCTTGTATTCCCCGGGATTGTTTATCAGGGCCGTTTTCCGCTCCTCCATCACCTTCTCCACCGCAGGCCCCAGTGGTTTGCTGAGAAACTCCTTCTTCGACGCCCCAGCGACTGCAACGACATTGTCCCGGTCAGCGATCAAAATTATATGTCCAATAGCGTCAAACAGCGAATCAGCATACTCCTTGGCGAAATCTCCCAGCTCACCGACCGGGGAATACTTCTTGAGAATCACTTCCCCTTCGCGGTCGACATATATTTCGAGCGGGTCGCCTTCGCGAATGCGCAAGGTACGCCGAATCTCCTTCGGAATCACTACTCTGCCCAGATCATCAATCCTTCTGACTATCCCAGTCGCCTTCACCATTATCCCCCCTTTTCTACAGTATTTTACATTTCGTTCAGTGATAGTATATATCCGCCTCACGGCTTTTATTCATTACTCGCCGGGCAGAAAAAGAAAACTAATCCCCGCCCTCGCCGGCCAGCCCCGCGACCACCCCGGTCAGCCAATCCAGCAGCGGCGCGGCCAATCTGCCCGTCCGCAGGCGGATGATTTCCGGCGGCCCGGGCAGGATCTGCAGGCGGGTGGGGAACTTTTCCTTGACTGCGAGAATATTCTCCACCGCCACCTGAGGCTGATCGCCGAAAGCGATCTCCACCCGGTCGGCGTGCTCCACCACCGACCGTGCGCCGATCCGGCGAGCCAGGTTCTTAAGCCGGGCCACCGCCAGCAGATTCATCACCGGCCCGGTAGGTTCGCCGAAGCGATCGACCAGCTCGTCGACGATCTCGCTGATATGGGCCTCGCTCCTGATCGCCGCGATCCGCTGATACACTTCAATCTTATGCATCGCGTCGCTGATATAGTCGCCGTCCAGATAAGCATCGACATTTAATTCCAGCACCGGCTCCGGCGCCGGCTCCGGCGGCCGCCCGCCCTTGAGCTCCGCCACCGCCTCGTCCAGCAGCCGGCAATACATCTCAAAACCGACGCTCACGATATGGCCGTGCTGCTGAGAACCCAGCAAATTGCCCGCCCCACGGATCTCCAGGTCGCGCATCGCGATCTTGAAGCCCGCCCCCAGCTCGGCGAACTCCTTGATCGCCTGCAGGCGTTTTTCCGCCACCTCGGTCAGCACCTTATCCCGCCGGTAAGTGAAATACGCATATGCCATCCGCGGCGAACGGCCGACCCGGCCGCGCATCTGGTAAAGCTGCGACAGCCCGAAGCGGTCGCCGTCGTAAACAATGATCGTGTTGGCGTTCGGCACATCGAGACCGTTCTCGATAATGCTCGTACACACCAGCACATCGTAGCGCCCCTCGTAAAAATCCAGCATCACCTGCTCCAGCATCTCCTCGGCCATCTGGCCGTGGGCCACCTTCACCCGGGCGTCCGGCATCATCTCACTCAGCCGCTGGGCGGCGCGGTCGATCGTCTGCACCCGGTTATAGACGAAATACACCTGCCCGCCGCGCTTCAGCTCGCGCCTGATCGCGTCGCGGACAATCTCCTCGTCGTACTCCACCACATACGTCTGCACCGGCAGCCGGTCCTCGGGAGGCGTCTCGATCACGCTCATATCCCGCACCCCCACCAGCGACATATGAAGCGTACGGGGGATGGGAGTCGCGGTCAGGGTCAACACATCAACATTAGTCCGCCACTTCTTCAGCCGCTCCTTCTGGGCAACGCCAAAGCGCTGCTCCTCGTCGACGATCAGCAGCCCCAGATCCTTGAACGCCACGTCGCCCTGCAGAATGCGGTGGGTGCCGATCAACACGTCCACCCGCCCCTCGGCCGTGCGGGCCGCCACCTCGCGCTGCTCCCGCGCGCTGCGAAAGCGGCTGATCACCTCCACCACCGGCCCGAAGCCGGCTAAGCGGGCGCTGAAAGTCTGGTAATGCTGCTGGGCAAGCACCGTCGTCGGCACCAGCACCGCCACCTGCTTTCCGCTCATCACCGCCTTGAACGCCGCCCGGAGAGCCACCTCCGTCTTGCCGAACCCCACATCGCCGCACAGCAGCCGGTCCATGGGGGTGTCGCCCTCCATATCCTTCTTGATCTCGGCCAGCGCGCCGAGCTGATCGGGAGTCTCCTCGAAAGGGAAAGACTCCTCGAACTCGGCCTGCCAGGGCGTGTCGGCCCCAAAAGCGAACCCCTTGCTAACCTGGCGCTCGGCGTACAAGGCCAGCAGCTCCTTGGCGAGATCGGTCGCGGCCGCCTTGGCTTTCGCCTTCGCCTTGAGCCAGTCGCTGCCGCCCATGCGGTTGAGGCGCGGGGCCTCGCCCTCGGAACCGATATATTTCTGCAGCAGGTGGACCTGATCGGTCGGCACGAACAGCTTATCCTCGCCGGCATAACGCACGAGGAAATAATCCTTGTGCACCCCCGCGACCTCCAGCGTCTCCACCCCTACGTACTTACCGATACCATGGTTGACGTGCACCACATAATCGCCCACGTTGATATCGCGGAAATAAGCGATCTGCTTGTCCTTCGCCACCCTCGGCAAGCGGCGCTTCTTCTGCCGCCCGAAGATATCCATCTCGGTCACGGCCACCAGGCCGGCGTGGGGCAACTCGAACCCCCCGGCCAGCGTTCCCGCCGTCACCGTCACCGTGCCGCCCACCAGCGCCTCGGGGCTGGCCGCGAAAATAGCCCGCACCCCTTCGCCCGCCAGGCTCTTCTGCAAAGCCGCCGCCTTGTCGGCGGACGCCATGAAAACCACCGTCGCGCGCTCGCGGGCCTGCCAGCCCTTCAGCTCATCCACCAGAATATCCGTCTGACGGTGGAACGGCGGCACCCCCTTGGCGGTGATGCTGACAATCTCCGCCGGTTCGGTATGCGGCACCCGCTGCAGCATCAGCGAAAAATACAGGACATTATGCGCCTTGGCGGCCGCCGTCAGGTCAGCCCAGGAAAAAACCTGGCGCCGGATATCCGGATTCTCCCGCGTCAGCTTGCCCATCTGCTCCCTGATCCGCGTCGGTTCGTCGAAAACGACGCTCGTCCCGGCGGACAGATACGACAGAAACGCCGCCGACCTGCTCGCATGCTCAGGTTCGGCCACCGGCAACACATCAGCCATCGGCAGATTGGCAAGCGACCGCTGGGTAGCCGGCTCGAACTCCCGCAGCGCATCGATCTCGTCGCCCCACAGCTCCAATCTGAGCGGCAGTTCGCGATTGACCGGAAACACATCGACGACGCCGCCCCGCACGCTGAACTGGCCGCGGCTGTCGACCTGATCGGTCCGCTCATAGCCGAACCGCACCAGCTTCGCCAGCAGCTCATCGCGCCCCAGCGTCTCGCCCACCGCCAGCGCAAGCCGCCCGGCGATAAAATCCTCCTTCGGCAGCACCTTTTGCATCGCCGCCTCCGCGCCGGCCAGCACGATCACCCGCTCGCCGCGGACCAGGCGGCCGAGCACGTCCATGCGGACGGCCGCCAGCTCGATACTGCGGGCGGCGGCGGTAAAAGTCACGATATCGATCGGCGGCAGCTCCAGCACCGTAGTCCCCGGCAACAGCGCTCCGAGATCGGCCGCCAGCTCGCCCACCGCGTCGCGGCCCGAAGTCACGACCACCGTCGGCCGGGGGTGAGCATGGAAACAAGCGGCGATAACCGCCGCCTTGTGCGTCCCCGTCACCCCGTAAACCAGGCTCTGGCGGACGGAGGCGGCGAAAGCGGCCACCGCCCTTTCCACCATCTGATCCCTGCGCATTGCTTTCAACAAAAACTCCATCAAGCACCTCGCATGCCGAAAAGAGGCTTTGCCGACCGCAAAGCCCCGTTACTACCCATTCTAACACAAAAGTATTAGCCGGGGAAACCAAATATTACATCAGATTGCGCGGACAAACCGCGGGCAAACTAACGCAAAGTCAGGAGGTGAAGCCTATGGACTCAAAAACCCCCACCTATAAATTCTGGAACGGGAAAAACCTCGAAGGCAGCTCCGTCGTCGGCGACCCGAACCTCATCGCCGAAGGACCGCGCACCGGCAAAACCGCCGCCAAATACGAAGTCGCCAACGAAACCGTCTCCGCCGACAACCTGCAGAAAGATGCTAAGTAGCGCCGAAGCCCCCGGGCCCCGAAGCCCGGGGGCTGTTCAATGCAGAGGGAACTTCGCCGCGGCCGCCGACATATCGACTACCGGCAGACCCATCGCCTCGATGCAGGCGTCGCACAGCGACTGCACATAAAGAACGCCGCTAACCTCGTCGTACCTGATGATCTCCTGCCGCTCCTCAGCGGTCAGGCAGTCGAAGCCGAACCGTTCCTCGTCGACCGCCGTCACCTCGATCGTATCGATCGGCTCGCCGCAGTTATCGCAACTGTAATGAATTCTCATCTTGTCCCTCTTTCCCGGTCCTATGCTTTAAGCCGGACCAAAGCGACATTCCAGGCCACATGGGCCACCACTGCGAGCGCAAGAGCCGCCGCCAGGCTGCCTGTCAGGTAGATCACGCCGACCGTCAGAGCGCCGAACAGACTGTGCCCCGCCACGCTCAACAGCGCTGCCGCCGGGCCGTCACCTCCGCCCGACCGCCAATCGTAGCCCGCCTCGATCACCCCGAACAGCACGTGGGTCAACAGCACGTCCGCCCCCAGGTAAAAAGCCGGCGCCGTCTTCGCCGCCTCCTCGATAACCGGTCCCCAGCTTATCACCGCCTGCAAGCCGGCGATCCTCAGCGCCGCGCGGTTGAGCAGGAAACTCAGCGCCGCCATCAAAACGGCGAGAACATAGGCCAAACCTTGTCCCTCCGGCGGAAAAATCTGCTAACCCTAGTATTGCCGCCGCCTCCAAGCCATATACAAACAAAACCGGCGGGAACATTTTCCCGCCGCCCGTAATCGCCTATATAATTTTCCACGGCCATTCCCCGGCACTCGGCATCGCCCCCCGCTGCGACGGCGGTCTTACGTAGACTCGTCGCCGACGCCTGTCCGTACGCCGCTAACTGTCTCCTGACAGATAGCGCTGTTAGACAGATGGGCACTTATCAATGGCCGTGTTAAGGCAAGAACTGCAGCGGATTCACCGCCTGCCCGTCCTGTCTCACCTCAAAATGCAAATGCGGCCCGAACGAATATCCCGTATCGCCCACATGACCGATCCGCTGACCGGTTGCCACATACTCGCCCCGCTCCACCGCATAATCGTCGAGATGCGCGTACAGCGTCGCATACCCCTGCCCGTGCTCGAGCAACACCATATACCCGTACCCGCCGTACCAGCCCGCGAACGCCACCCGTCCGGCCCTCGCCGCCCGCACCGGCGCGCCCGCCTCGGCAGCGATATCGACCCCGTCGTGGTGGCGGCCCCACCGGTACCCGAACGGCGAAGAAATCCCCCCCGCCGCCGGCCAGACGAACTGTCGGCCGTAGGCACGCGACACCGTCCGGCCGCGCGGCCGCCCGCCGGGGATGAACAGCTTCTCGCCTACCGCCAGCGCGTCGCCCTCCCGGCCGTTAGCCTCCCTGACAGCCGCCACGTCTACGCCGTAAGCCTGGGCAATCGCCCATAGGGTATCGCCGGCGGCGACCTCGTGCAGCACCCCTTTCTGAGGCAGCACGACAAGCTCGTCCCCCGGATGGATGAGCTCCTCCGCATCCGGATTAGCGCCCAGCAAAGTATCGACATCGATGGAATACCGGGCGGCGATGACGCTCAGACTTTCCCCGGCGGCCACCGTGTGCACCCTTGCCGCCGGCCTGGCTGCCGGCGCCGGCGCGGCCGCCGGAACGGAGGGCGGAGCGACAGCCGGCGCAGGCGCCGCTACGACCGCAGCCTCGCGGTGCGGCGCGGCGGCTCTGCCCGCCGGCAAAGCCAACTGGCCGAACAGCAGCACCGCCGCCGCCAGCACAAACGCAATAAACACCTGCATCCGCATCACCTCGCATATGGACTACCCATACTATCATAAGCGCGAGGTTGCTGATTTATGCATCTTATGGATTCCCTTCCCTCTTCTGGCAGACGCGTCCTAAAGCACGCAAGCCTAAGCGCAGCGCTTTTTCGACCAGGTCGCGAAATAAAAAAGCCGCCGGGCACATCCGTGCAGGCAGCCTGTTTTCCCTGTTCAACTATTGGCCTCGTCGCCACGGCGGCGACTACCCCCGCCACGTTGCGTTGTCGAGAGAAACTTCACCACACCGTCATCCGGCACGCTAGCGGCGATGGGAGCGGCGTCCGGGGCCGATCTCGATGGTCACGATGCCCTGCACCGCCAGAGCGTCCTCTTCCGTCTTGGCGGCGATGACCCGCCGGCCGTTGCAGTGAACGCACACCAACTCGATGGCGTCGGGCTGCACATCGGCCTCGATGATATTCCCGCCGCACCGGCAGTATACCCCGCCGCGCTCGGCAATATCGTGAACCTTGTTCAGCACCTCGAACATCACCTGCGGATTATCGACATAATCCTCGCTCGTCATATCGCGGACCATGCTGTCGAACTCCTGCTGCTGGGCGGTGATGGCCTGTTCGATGGCCCGCCGCCCGCCGCTGAAACCTAGCTCAAGGTTGGCGGCGGCGCAATAAATCTTGTTCACCCGGCCCTGCCAAAAATCCTTCATATCCACGCACACGATATGGCTCGTCTCGCAAACGACGCACGGTATATCGAGAAGGTACTGGTCGTGGCCCACCCCCGACACGGTCGCCAGCCGCTGGCCGCATCCGCACGTGAGCTCGCGCCCCACCGAGCCCTTCAAAGTAAAGCGGGATAAGTCATGCATCTCGATCTTGCCGCAGCGCGAACAGTACAGCGCCAGCGTGGAAACTGTGTTGATAAGCATATTGATCCCCCTTCCCCTAGGTACTTCGCCGGTGAGGAAAAATATCCTGCCGACGGCGGAGAAATGGCCGCCGAAACACTCCCTCCGGGACCCATTCCTCGCCAAACAAAACCCGGGGCCGTGCAAACCCCGGATTCCGGCCGGATTGCGGCTTGGAGAAGCGGGCCGCAATCGTCCATCACAACTTCCTTAACCGATGGCCATCTGGCCTGACGCAAGCTCATCGCCCGCAAGGTTCCTGCCGATCATCTCGCACAGCGCCAGAATATCGAACGGCTTGGTGATGTAATCGGTCGCGCCGATCGCTTTGGCCTCGGTGACGAGATCCAGCTCGCCGTACGCGGTCATCATGATAACCCGCACATCAATGCCGAGCCGCCTAAGCTCGCGCAGCGTCTCGATGCCGTCCATGCCAGGCATCTTCATATCCATGAGAATCAACGCCGGCCGGCCGTCGCGGGCCTTCTGCAGACCGTCGTAGCCGTTGGACGCTTCCAAAACGGTATAGCCCTCCTCCTGCAGCACCTCCAGCAGCAGCCGCCGGATACCGGGCTGATCATCAATAACAAGCACTACGGGTCGTTTTGCCACCATAAGAGAAACCTCCCGCCGACTGAGTACTACCTTCCCTATTCCCCATCGCCCGACAATTATCCTCCTAGAAACTGGAAAAAATTTAACTTTTCGTAAATTTTTTGCGCACCGTCAGCCGCGCGCCAGGCGCGACCAGGCCAACCGCAGGAACGACAGCAGCCTTCCGGCCGTATCGTTGTGGTAAATCTCCAGAGAATAATGGGCGTTCCTGTCGTCAACGGTAAAAACAATGTCGTTCTCCGGCGTCGGCAGCCCCCATGCCGCATACACCGGCCGGCCGTCCTTCAGCACACTGACCCTCAGCGCCGCCTCGCCCAGGTAGAGCGGGCACTTGACCCTCACCGTATGGGGATGGGCGGCGTCAATCGGGATATCCCGGCCCAAAATCACCAGCGGGAACTCGCTCTTCAGCCAGCCGGCCTTGCTGCGCGGCCCGTACAAGACCACCGGCGCCGGCGCGTAGTAATCGAGATAGGCCCTCACCAGCTCGCCGGCGGTCGCGAACGCCAGCAGCCCCTTGTCGGCGTAGCGCTCCTTCAGATAAGCCAGATGCCCCTCAAGAGCGGCGAACTGGCCCCCGGTCGTGCTCCGCCAGTCGCCCTCGCCCATGACAAACATAACATGAGTGAAGCCTACGATCGCATGCACCCCCGGCTTTATCCCGCCCCCAGCGGCGTAAACTGCCATCCCCGCGTCGGCCTTGGCGTTCATCGCCGCCGCGCTCTGGCTGTCGTACTGGATGAACTCCCGCGGCGTCGGCCGAAACTCGACCAGCCCGGTATTCTTAAGCTCGCTCGCCGGGGCGTTGATATCGTCCGGCTTGGCCAGATAAATCGCCTGCCCCCAGTCGCCGGCCGTCACGCCGCCGCGGTTGCCGTCCGCGTCGCTCCCAGCCAGCAGGCCGACCCGGCGGTACACCCGCGTACTCATCGCCTCGTTCGCCTCGCCGTCGCCGAAATCGAACGACCCGACCCGCGCGGTTATCAACTGGCCGAGCGGCGATCCGGCCTCAAGCTCGTCCAACCGGCGCTGATAGGCGTACAGGAAGCCCGTCCGGCTGGAACGGTCGCGGTAGCCGCCCTCGCTGCCCAGCGAATGGGCCCAGCCGTGGCGCAGATGATTGGCCCACAGCCCGTCCACCGCCGGATTGTACGAAAGCACGTTCCCCGGCAGATAAGGGTCGTAATCGGAATGAAGATGGATTGCATACTCGTGACCCCGGGCCGACTCGCTCCTCACCGACTGCGCAATCGCCGCCGCCGCCCGCCGCCACTCGCCCGCCGCCGACTGGCCGGCCGCCCACTCCGCGGCGTTCACCAGCGGCCAGGCGATATAATGCGTCCAGCGGGCGCCGTACTTCTCGGCGATCGCGTTCACCCGCTCCGCCTTCGTCACCATCTGCACCGTCAGTTCCTCCGGCTGCAGCCAGCCGTCGGCGTTGCCCCACGCCGCCGCGTACCCGGCGCTGTCGATCGCCTCCAGATCCTCGGTCATCACATAGAAAACCCTGCCCGGTCGCGGGTCGGCCACCGCCACCAGCGCCTTCGCGGGCACCGCCGCCCCGTTCACCGTGAACGTCACCGGCCACGGCCGGCCGAAATTCACCGCATCCGGGCGCCGGGCCCTCACCTGCCAGGTAAGACGCCGCTTCTCACCCGGCGCCAGACTGGCCACGACCTGCCGCTTGTCCGCCGCCGTCAGGCCGTAGCCGAACGGCTCCACCAGCGCCACCGCCACATCGGCGAGCGGCCGGGGGGAAACATTCTCCACATCGACGGCCACCGTCACCGCCTGTCCCAGCACCGCAGACAGGGAACCCGCCGCCGGCGTCACGCGCACCGCCCGGGCGGGCGCACTCTCCAGCCCCAGCGCCGTCACCAGCGCATGCTGACCCTGGCCCACCACCACACTCAGACGGTACTTCGCCGCCCGCCTTGCCGCCTCCGGCCGGTGGGCGGCGAACAGCGCCGCCACATCATGGTCGAAAGCCAGCCAGTCGCCGACATAATTGGCGGTATACCGCCCGTTCACCCACGTCGTCGTCCCGTCGGCGGGCGGCGGCGGACCGGTGAAAACCCAGCCCACCGCTCCCAGCTCCCGGCCGTTGTCATCCAGAGCGGTCAACTTCACCCTTCCCGTCCCCTGGGTCGACAAAAACTGCAGCCGGCCCCGGCCGGCAAGCCCGCCGGCCGGCGCCTCCCGGAAATACTCCAGCTCGCCCCGGCCCCCGGCAGCCAGCTCCAGCGCAGCCTCCGCGGACAAATAAGCCCCCTTCACCACCCGGCAGCTGTTGCCGGCGCCCTGCTCCACCAGATTAGCCGGCACCTCCCAGGCCGACAACGCCTCCTTAGGCTGAGGCGTCAGCCCGGCCGACGGCGCGGGAGCGCCCGGAGCGCAGCCAGTCAACAGCAGCGCCGCCAGCGCCGCCAAGCAAAACCACCTGCCCATACCCGTCACCCCGCCAGCGGCCACAACGCCGCGCCGACAAACACCACCGCCGCCAGCGCCGCAGCGCCGGCCGCCAGCAGCGGCGTCAGCAGCACCAGCACCGCCTTGGCGGCGCTCAGGCCGTGAACCCCCTGAATGGCCACCACCGTCAGCCCCAGCACCCAGAAAATCAGCACCAGCACGCCGACGGCGAACACCGTCGCCGCCGCCCCCTGCGGCAGCAGCAGCCCCGCCACCGCCAACGGCACGGCGAAAATGAACGGCAAATGCGCGAAACCGATCGCCGCGAACAGGCCGACCGCCGTGCCCCGGCCGCCGAAAAACTCGGCGATCAGCTGCAGCACCGCCGAACCCACGAACCACATCACCAGCCGCACACAAACAGCCCCGGCGAAAAACGCCCCGGCGAACTTCCCTGCGGCCGTCGCCTGCAACGCGAAATAAATCGCCCCCGCCGGAATGATTATGCTCAGCAGAAAGGCCACGAACGCCTGCCCCACCGGCCGGCGGGCCGCGATCTGCCGCATCGCCGCGGCGGGACTGAAAATAACGTCATACAGCAGCTCAAGAAACGGTCCCATGCGCCTCACCTACCACTTTTCCGGCATCGCCAACGGTGCGGTCAACGGAACTTCCTGCCTGAACCGGCGGAAAAACAGCCGCTCAAGGCTCGCCTCGTCGTGAGCGCCGAACAACAGCGACCACGGGCTCACCTTGCCGTACTCCTTCAGCACCGGCTTGCCCTTGATGCCCGCCATCGCCGCCGCCCCGTCGATCGCGTCGTACATCGTCCCCAGCTCATCCACCAGACCGAGCTCCTTCGCCTGGCTGCCGGTATAAATCCGCCCGTCGGCCAGCTGCCGCACCCGGGCCGGATCCATCTTCCGTCCTTCGGCCACCACCGCCACGAACTGCCCGTACAGATCATCCACCATCACCTGGATGATAGCCCGCTCCTCGGCCGTCATCGGCCGTTCGGGGGACAGGATATCCTTATGCGGACCGCTCTTGATCTTCTCCGACCGGATGCCGATCTTATTATACAGCTCCTGCCAATTGGCGTAAGGAATATATACGCCGATGCTGCCCGTGAGCGTCGCCGGATTGGCGTAAATCCGGTCGGTCACCGCCGCCAGCCAGTAGCCGCCCGACGCGGCCATATCGCCCATCGACGCCACCACCGGCTTGCCGGTGGCGCGGAGCTTCTTGAGCTCCGTTCCTACCTCCTGGGAAGCCGGCGCGCTGCCGCCGGGGCTGTTGATCCTCAGCACCACCGCCTTGACCGCCGCGTCGTCGCGCGCCTGGTGAATCTGCTTGATAATCGCGTCCGTGCCGCCCGTCTCGCCCAGCAGACCCGCCTGGCCGCGGCCGCCCACGATCACCCCGTCCACGTAAATAATCGCCACCGTGTTTTTCTCGCCGCCCGAGCGCTTGCTCTTCAGCCCCGGGACCAGGAAAGCCGCCGCCACCAGCGACACGACGACCACGCCCGCGATCAAAAGCACCACAGACCGTTTGAACACCGACAACCACTACCCTTCGCAAGAATCTCCGGTAAAAAAACTTTAAAGCAAGCCCGACAGCGAGTAATAACCCCGGTTGCACGTCCTGATTGCGAAAAAATGCGCCCCTCCAAGCGCTTCAGCGGTCAGAGGGGCGGCCTCCCCCTTGCGGGGACGCCGCAGATGGGGCTTTATCGACAATCTGAATATTGAGCAAAACCGTCAGTCTCGATGATACTAAGTATATGTTCCGGCCGGGCCGGTCATGTATAACGTCAGCGTGCCCCCGCACGCTCCGTCAGCGCCGCCCGCACGAAATCGCGGAACAGCGGGTGGGGCCTCGTCGGGCGGGACCTGAACTCGGGATGGAACTGGGTACCCACGAACCAGGGATGATCGGCAAGCTCCACGATCTCCACCAGCCGGCCGTTCGGCAGCATACCGGCGATGACCATCCCCGCAGCGGCGAACTGCTGCCGGTAAGCATTGTTGAACTCGAAGCGGTGGCGGTGGCGCTCGTAGATAAGCTCGTCCTGATAAGCGGCGGACGTATGCGTCCCCTCGGTCACCTTGCAGGGATAGACGCCCAGTCGCATCGTGCCGCCCTTCTCCTCCACATCCACCTGCTCGGGCATCAGATCGATCACCGGGTAAAGCGTCTCCGGATTAAACTCCGAGCTGTTGGCGCCCTTCAGATGGCACACATTGCGGGCGAACTCGATCACCGCGCACTGCATGCCCAGACACAGGCCGAAGAACGGGATCCTGTTCTCGCGGGCGTAACGGATCGCCTTGATCTTGCCCTCGATGCCGCGGTCGCCGAAGCCTCCGGGTACCAGGATGCCGTCCACCCCGGCGAAAACGGCGTCCATATCCACCTTGGCCGGCTCGATCTCCTCGGCGTTCACCCACTTGATATTGATGGCGGTATCGTTGGCGATGCCGCCGTGGCGCAACGCCTCGGACACGCTCATATAAGCGTCCTGCAGGGCGACATACTTGCCGACGATCGCGATGCACACACTGCTAGTCGGGCGGAGGATCCTCCCCACCATCGCCGTCCACTCGCTCATATCCGGCCGGCCGTTTTTCAGGCCCAGCTTCTCGAGAACGATCTTATCCAGGCCCTCCTCCTCCAGCATCAGCGGCACCTGGTAAATCGACGAAACGTTCTTGTTCTGGATCACCGCGTTCAGATCGATATCGCAGAACAGCGCCAGCTTCTCGCGCATATCGCTCGAAATCTCGTGCTCCGTCCGGCACACGATGACATCCGGATGGATGCCGATACTCCTGAGCTCCTTCACACTATGCTGGGTAGGCTTGGTCTTCAGCTCGCCGGCCGCCGAAATATAAGGCACCAGCGTAACATGGATGTACGCCACATCGTCGCGGCCCACTTCCTTGCGCACCTGGCGGATAGCCTCCAGAAAAGGCAGACTCTCGATATCGCCCACCGTGCCGCCGATCTCGGCGATGACGATGTCGGCGTTGTCCTCCTTGGCGATCCGGTACAAGCGCTCCTTGATCTCGTTCGTGATATGGGGAATTACCTGGACGGTGCTGCCCAGATAATCGCCCTTGCGCTCCTTGGTGATAACCGACCAGTATATTTTGCCGGTGGTCACGTTCGAGCTCTTGGAAAGATTGATATCGACAAACCGCTCATAGTGGCCGAGATCGAGGTCGGTCTCGCCGCCGTCCTCAGTCACGAAAACCTCGCCATGCTGATACGGGCTCATGGTGCCGGGATCGACGTTGATGTAGGGATCGAACTTCTGAATGGTTACCTTGTAGCCGCGGCTTTTGAGGAGACGCCCCAGCGACGCCGCTGTGATGCCCTTCCCGAGCGACGAAACGACACCCCCGGTTACGAAAATAAACTTAGCCATAAGAACTTCCTCCTGCAAACGGCCTCACGCTGTATTATCCCAAGCATGGCCGTAATCGTATACGTTATTCGCTCTCCTCGGCCTCCTGTCCGGCGGCGGGGAAATCCTGCTGAATCTCCGCCAGCAGCTTTTCCCGGCGCATGTTGACGTCCGGCAAAACAGTGGCCGCCGTCTCCTCCAGGGCACGGCCGCCGCGCTGAGGCATCCACTCGGACAGCCCCCACGTCCCCTTGCCGACATGGACGAAACGGCTATCCATATTGATCTGGGTATGTACCTCGGCCATGGCGTGCGCGACCGAAGCAACCGGTCTTCCCTTGCCTTCCAGAACCTTGCCGATAAGATCACGGAAATACATCGGCGAGCCTTTTTCTGCCAAAATCTGATAAGCTACATCAACATCTGACAACTGTTTCACCATTTCGCCCATGAATTCGGCCCCCTCCGCTGCGTCGTTCAAAATTACTTGGTAATATTCACCGCAGGTGAATAAAATCCTCCTTTTGACGACAAGCGTGAAAGCCTTGTTCCGCCTGGGCCTGCGCCGTTATCACGCAAAAAAAGCTGACAAATTCAGCAAATTTATCCGCTTTTTCGCACAAGCTTCCGCCGCCGTCGGCCAAGACGGGGCGGAAGTCCGGTAATACTTGTCACATTTTGTCGGGAGCGGCGACGCCGAGGATGGCGAGCGCCGACCGGAGCGTGTCCCGCACCGCCGCCGCCAGCGTCAGCCGGGCGGCCTGAGTATCAGGCGGAGCGCCGATCACGCGGCATTGGTTGTAGAAAGAATGAAACAGCGCGGCGACCTCGTGGGCATAGCGGGCGATATGGTGCGGCGCCCGTTCGCGGGCGGCGGTCGCCACCTCGTCGGGGTACTCGCCCAGCTTCCTGATCAGGTCGCACTCCCACTCGCTCGTCAGCGCCGTCAGCGGCGCCTCGCCGGGCGCGGGCACGGCCAGCCCTGCCTCCTCGGCCTGGCGGAAAATGCTGGCGATGCGGGCATGGGCGTACTGGATGTAAAATACGGGGTTCTCATTGGTGCGCGACTTCGCCAGATCGAGATCGAAATCGAGCTGGCTGTCGGTCGAGCGCATGATGAAGAAGAAACGGGCGGCGTCCCGGCCGACCTCCTCGATCAACTCGGACAGAGTCACCCCCTGGCCGGTCCGTTTCGACATCTTGACAAGCTCGCCGTGCTGGAAAAGGTTGACCATCTGGAGGACAAGCACCTCAAGGCGCTCCGGGTCGTACCCCAGCGCCGCCACCGCCGCCTTGACCCGGCTGATATAGCCGTGGTGGTCGGCGCCCCAGATATTGATCACCCGGTCGAAGCCGCGCACGAACTTGTCGCGATGATAGGCGATATCGGCGGCCAGATACGTGGGCACGCCGTTGTCGCGGATGACCACCCTGTCCTTGTCGTCGCCGTAAGCGGTCGACTTCAGCCACAGCGCCCCGTCCCGCTCGTACATATCGCCGCTTTCCTTAAGCTGGTTGCAGGTTTCCTCGATCGCTCCGGCCGCGTGCAGCGTCCGTTCGCTGAACCACACGTCGAAAGTGA
Source organism: Selenomonadales bacterium 4137-cl (assembly GCA_032334055.1). Classification (NCBI taxonomy): domain Bacteria; kingdom Bacillati; phylum Bacillota; class Negativicutes; family Acetonemataceae; genus Anaeroselena; species Anaeroselena agilis. The sequence goes on from JAUOZS010000001.1 coordinate 3,117,291, forward strand.
CGCCGAACGCCTCCAGATCCTCGCGCAGCAGCGCCAGCTTCTCCTCGCGGGCCAGCTCCTTGAACACCGCCAGCCGTTCGGCGGGGTCCATCAGCAGGTAACGCGCCCCGGCCTGGTCGGCGATCCGCCGGGCGGTATCGACGATATCGCGGCCGCGGTAACCGTCCTCCGGGAACTCCACCTGCTGGCCCAGCAGCTCGCGGTAACGGGCGTCCACCGACGCCGCCAGGCAGTCGATCTGATTGCCCGCGTCGTTGATGTAAAACTCGGTCGTCACCTCGTAGCCGGCGATCCGCAGCAGATTGGCGAGCGCGCTGCCCACCGCCGCCCCGCGGCCGTGGCCGACATGCAGCGGCCCCGTGGGATTGGCGCTGACGAACTCCACCTGGACCTTCTCGCCCCGGCCGCTGTCCGAGCGGCCCCAGGCCTCGCCCGCCGCCGCGATGTCGGCCAGCACGGCGTACAGCCAGTCCGGCTTGAGATAAAAATTAATGAACCCGGGCCCGGCCACCTTGGCCTCCTTCAGCCAGGAAAGCGCCGCCGGCTCGTGCTTGCCCAGCGCGGCCCGCGCGTTCAGCCGCCCGGCGATCGCCTCGGCCAACGCCCGCGGATTCTGGCGGGCCGGCCGGGCGAGCTGCATAGCGATATTGGTGGCGAAATCGCCGAACTCCTTCTGCGGCGGCACCTCCAGCATCACCGCCGGCAACTGGGCGCCGGCCAGAGCCTCGAGCCCGGCCGCCTCCTCATGGATAGCCCTGGCGAGCAGCTCTTTTACATTCATACTATACTTCCTCCCGAATCTCAACCACTAAAGTATTATAACTCTGCCACCGGCCGTCTACCTCCAGGTCGTAGCCGACCGTCACCGTATCCCTGTCCCCGGCGGACTCAATATCCAGGCGCCGGGTCGACACCGCGATCTGCATGCTGCCGAAGGGGGTTTTATACGTTCCGTGGCTCTTCAGCCCGGGGAAAAACTCCTGCTTGAGATCCACCGCGCCCACGCGGACAATAATCAGCCGGTCGGGGTACAGCTTGAGAAGGGTTGTCGTGCCCTCCATGCCCGTGATCGCGCTCTCGCGGTATGTAATATAGCTCGTCCCGTCCCTGTCCCGACGGGAACCTTCAGTCATGAACTCGATGCGGTTCTCCTCGCCGCCCGCGTCGGTCTGGGTGCCGACGACCGTCACAAAAACCTTACGCATATATTCTCTCCTAACCACATTCATATATTATAACTCATAACGGCGAAGCTTGCCAAGATAAAACACTCGCCCGGCGAAAAACCGTAGCGCCGTCCCCGGTTTCCCGGGAACGGCGCCTGTCATGGGGAGGCTGTGGCGCATGCCGGCCTCTCCGCTATTAATCTATGCCCGCGGCAGTCAAAACTTGCCGCCGGTCAATACCCTATTATCAGCAAACTGTCGACGAACGCGAAGATACGTTCCATCCTCTCCAGCCGCTTCAAAGTGTTCTGGTAAAACTCCGTGCTGGCCGTCTGGCCCTGGCGAATGACCGGCACCATAATAACCCCGTGGCGGATGACCGGCGACTCGGCGAACTTGCAGATATTCTTCCAGATATTGCTGACCTCGCCCTTCTCCACCTCGACCGCCACCTGGAAATCGGGGTGGTAGAAATCCACCTCGAAATTAAGCCCCTTCCTGAACAGCGGCCCGTACTTGCGGTTGGTCACCGAATGCCAGAAACCCAGCTCCGCCATATCGGCCAGCAGCACCCGCTCCGCCTCCACGCTCTTGCGGAACGGGGTGGCAGCGATATCCGCCAGCTCGCCCCGGCGGGCCGTGACCACCTCGCAGATGCTTCCCAGGTAAATGTTCGCCCGGCGGCGGCAAAGATAACGCCAGGGCGGGTACCCGGGCGAAAAAAGCTCAGCCTCTATTCCCAAATCTTTTTGACCTCGGCCCCCACGTAGTAATGCCGCACAATATCCTCGGCTTTCAGGCCGTCCATCGCATAGGTATAAGCGCCCCACTGGCACAAGCCCACCCCGTTGCCCCAGCCGCGGCCCTTGAAGGCAAAAGAGCCGTTGGCGTAGCTCATCTCGTCCACCAGCGTCGACTTCAGCCGGTCGAAACCCACCGCCTTGCGGAACTCGGCCCCGTAAACCTTCCTGTCGCCGGCGCCGATAAACAGAATGCGACCCGACGGCCCCTTTTCAAGAATTTTGATATCACCGGGATTGCCTTGGTAACCAACTGCCTTCGCCACCTCGGCGCCGGGTATGGACACCGTCCAGTACTGGAGATCGGGCGGCGTGTATTTGTAACTATTATCCGTCACCGGCTGAAAGTACGGCGTTGGGTGGGGAATCTCCTTCGGGAAACTCTCATCGCGGGTGGCGGAGATCTGGCCGTTGCTAGAACTGTAGATGGCGTTCACCAAGCTGCCGGCATACAGCAGCAATTCGCCCCGGGTCGAGCGCACCGCCTCGCGGATGCGGTCGTTCACCCGCTCGGGAGCGTAAGCCTGCAGCTCCTCCTTGGACGTACTCACGTCGGCGTCATGCAATCGCCGGATAGTACCGGCTTCGATGGCGTTCACCGTAAGCGTCCGGGACACGATCGCCTGGGCCCTCAAAGCCTCCTGCGGCCAGTCGGGCTCCATCTCGCGGGCGATCACCCCTTCGAGATATTTCTCCAGCGGCATCCTTTCCCGGGTGCCGCGATCGTCCCGCCAGACGGTTATCTCCGGCTCGGTCTTATACTTGGCCGCATCGAACTGCGGCACGCCTGGGATTGGCTCGGGCGCCGGGTTGAGCGGGGCCGGGGCTGGCGCCGGCGGCGGCTCGCCCGGCTGCTTGGCGGCGGGAGGGCGTAAAAGCGTGTAAGCTCCCGCGATTACTGCTATGGCGACGACTGCGACAAGGGCGATATTGAAGTACGGTAATTTACGCATCCTCCCACCTCGCGGATAGTATGGGCCGAAGCCGCCGCTCCTATGCGTCGCCGGGGAGGGCGAAAATATCGACCGCAAGTTTTTTTTCGGCCACATAACAGCGCAGCACGAGGGTGCGGCGGCTCGTATTCACGAAGCGCAGATCCTTATCGGTATAGGTCGTCGCATCCCGGCCCGGCGGCACGTAACTCACCGGCCGCGAATGCGGATGCCGCTCCGTCACCCTCAGCCCGGCCGCCAGCACGGCGTTGTACAACGTGCTCGACACCTGACACATCCCGCCCCCGACCTCCTCCCCGTGCCCACCATCCACGAAAATTACCGCCGGCCGGAAGCCCCGCTCGCGCGTCGGTTCGCCGGTGCGGCTGTTGAACGAAAACTCCTCCCCGGCGGCGATCGCCGCGTTATTGAGCAACGCGGCCGTCAACCGGATATTCTCCATCCGTCCCGGGCTGGCGTCGAGAATGGTCGTCGCATACGAGCCGGCCGGCCGCGCGGCGGCGAGATCGGCGGCGGTCACGGCCGCCTCGAGCTCGCTGTACGCGGCCGGCAAGGCGCTGCCGGCGGGCGCGGCCAGCGCCGCCTCCGTAGTAGCGGTCACATCCAGCAGCCGGCCCGCCTTGTCGGGCATTACCGTTCCGTCCCCGTCGGCGAAACGGGCATTGACCGGCGGCTGATACCGCGCCGCCGCCAGGCCCTGCAGGGCCGCCGCCACACCGTCCCGCGCCAGGCCGCCGACGTCCACCCCCTCGACGGTAACCGCCGCCGCCACGCGGGGCCCGGGCTTCGGGGCCGGCTGCAAACCGCAGGCGACCGTCAGAAAAGCGCCGAGAATACCCGCAAATACCAGTGCCTTCCTCACCGTATCTCCTCCCGCAAGCGAACTGACTTTAGTATCGGCCGCAGAAAAGCTTTTACTCACCTATCGCCGGCGAGCCCCATAAAATATAGCGCTGATTACGACTGCTGGGGAGGATAAAAAGTGGAACTCTTCGACCGGATACTCGCGTCCGCGGCCGGCATAACCTGCGACTCCCGCCAGGTTGCGCCCGGCTTCATCTTCGTCGCCGTCCGCGGCTCCAGCCGCGACGGCAATACATACGCGGCCGACGCCGCCGCCCGCGGCGCCGTCGCCATAGTCAGCGACCGCCCCGCCAGCCTGCCCGCCCTCGCCGCGCCGGTCGTCGCCGTGCCCGACGCCCGCCGCGCCCTCGGCGAGCTCGCCGCCCGCTTCCACCGCCACCCCTCCCGGTCGCTCTCCCTCATCGGCGTCACCGGCACCAACGGCAAAACGACCGTCACCTTCATGCTTGACCACATCTTCCGCCACGCCGGCCTGCGCTCCGGCCTCATCGGCACCGTCTGCGTCCGGGCGGGCGACCGCGTCCACCCCAGCGCCCTCACCACCCCTGACGCCGCCAGCCTCCAGACCTACCTCGCGGCCATGCGCGACACCGGCGTCAGCCACGCCGCCATGGAAGTCTCCGCCCAGGGCATCGACCAGGGCCGGGTGGACGACGTAACCTTCGCCTGCGGCGTCATCACCAACATCAGCCCCGACCACCTCGACTTCCCCGGCGGCTTCGACGCCTATTGCGCCGCCAAACAGGGCTTTCCCGGCCTCCTCGGCCCGGCGGCCCCGCTCGTCGTCAACGCCGCCGACCCGCTCTGCCGGGTCCTGGCCGCCGCCCACGACCCGGTCGTCGCCTGCGCCGTGGACGCGCCGGCCGACGTCGCCGCCCGCGTCACCGGCCTCGCCGGCGGCGGCAGCCGCTTCGTCCTCGCCTTCACCCGCCCCCTTCCCGGCTGCGGCCCTGCGCCCGGCGAGCTCGCCGTCACCCTGCCGCTCCCCGGCCGGCACAACATCGAAAACGCCCTAATGGCGGCGACCGCCGCCGCCCTGTGCGGCATAGCCCCCGCAACGGCCGCCGCCGCGCTCGCCTCCTTCCGGGGCGTCCCGCGCCGGTTCGCCGTCTCGCGCCTCGCCGGCCTCACCGTCGTCGACGACACCGCCCTCAACCCGGCCAGCATCGACGCCGTCTTCCACACCCTGGCCGCCTTTAGCCGCCGCCGCCTGGTGGTCGCCTTCGCCATCCGCGGCCGCCGCGGCCCGGCCATCAACACCGCCTGCGCCGACGCCCTCGCCCGCTGGTGGCGCGCGGCGCCCTTCACCCTCATCGTCACCGCCGCCGCCGGCAGCGTAAGCGCCGCCGACACCGTCGCCGGCGACGAAAAGAGCGCCTTCTGCGAGGCGCTCGGTAAAGCCAAAGTGGGCTATATTTTCCGCGAAACACTGGCCGCCGCCATGGAAGCCGCCGCCGATGCCGCCGGCCCCGGCGACCTTGTCACCCTGCTCGGCGCCCAAGGCATGGACGACGGCTACCGCCTGCTGCGCCGCCTGCTCACCGGCACGACGACCGCCCAGCCCGGCACGGCGGCCGCCGGCTGCCCGGCGTAGCCGGCCGCGCACCGCCGGCCGTCAGGGCGCTTTGGGCGGCGGCGGTTTGGGCTCCTTCCGGACATAGCCGGTGAAAATCGACTGCAGCTTGGCCGGCGACTCGGTGAAAACAAGGTACAGATGGAAAGGCACGGAGGCGGCAAAAAAGGCGGCCACGAAAAAGTGGGCGCTGCGGATGGCGTTCAGCCCGCCCAGCAGGCGCTGCAGGCGGGTACTATCATCCGGGAACAACAGGGCCGCGCCGGTGACCGCGGCCACGATCACCACCAGCCCCCAGGCGGTGAACAGCGCCTTCTGGCCGGGGTTGTAACGGCCGAAATTGGGATGGTTGGCGGTCACGAACAGGTAATAGCGCAGGAAACTGCGGACATTCGCCCAATCCCCCGGCAGCAGCAGAACCTCGGTGTACTTGCCGGTGCGGACGTAGTAATAAATATGCAAAATCAGATTGACGACAAGGGCGGCCGCGGCCACGCCGTGGAACTCGCGCATCATACTCATCGGCAGGCGCAGCCACGCCGGCGGCTCGTGCATGTACAGGCCGGTCGCCAGCAGCGTCATCACCGCCGCGAACATCACCCAGTGGAAAATCCGTACCGGCAGGGGATGGAGCAGCAGCTTCACCGCAAAAACTTCACCGTCATATCCGGCAGATGCTTCAGCATCGCGGGGAACGGATCGGCCATGATCGCGGCCTCGTCGCCGATGATCCTCTCCAGGCTGGACCGCTCGATGACCATGTACGGCTTGATCGTGCCCACATAGGGCAACTGCACGCCTGATTCCAGCCTACCCGGCTCGGCATGGGTGATCTCCACGCCGCTGACATGCAGGGTATACTCGCCGGCCACCCGCCCGCCCTCGGTCACCTGAACGCCGAACTTGCTCTCCTTGCCGGCCATCGCGGCGCTCGCCATGCCGAAGAGATACGGATGCTTGTCGCGAAACGTCGCGGTCAGCCTGTTGCGGAACGGCACCAGTCCCTCGATCACCAGCCTGTCAATCTCGCTCATCGTCGCCTGCATATAAAAACCCCCTTATTATGCTTTCCCCTCCAGTATCCCTTCCCTCCCGCCGCATTATTCCCCTCAAAGCGCAAAACCCCCTCGCCCTTTCCGGGCAAGGGGGTTTGTCGTTCACGACAACAGCGGTGTGCTAAGCGGCAGCCGCCGCACAGTCTCCATCTGTTCGAAAGCGTGGGCCAGCCTTACCAGCAGCCGCTCGCTCCACGGCCGCCCGAGCAGCTCCACGCCCACCGGCACGCCCAGCGGCGCCGTAGCCGTCGGCCGCGAAAATCCTCCCGGCACGACCACAGCCGGGAAGCCAGTCACCGCCCCCACCACGCCGTTGCGGTCCGCCTGCGGCTCGCCCACCGGCACCACCAGGCGTTTCTGGTGGGGATACACCAGCGCGTCCAGCCGGTGGCGGGCCAACAGCTCCATCACCGTCTGCCGCAGGGCGTCCCGCGCCACAAGCCGGCGGCGGTACTCGTCCACATCGCCGGCCACGGCCAGCGCCTGCCTGATATTATCCGCGATACCCGGATGGAACCTGCCGCCGGCGGCCACCTCGGCCAATGACTTCACCGGCAGCGCCGCGGCCGGATCGGCCAGATAGGCGCTCAGGTCGCGGGCGAACTCGTGGACATGCACGCTCGTCTCGGCGATCAGCCGCGCCGCGTCGAGCGCTGGGTGACTCACCGTCACCAGCGTCGCGCCGCCTTCCCGCAGCCTGGCGAGGGCGGCGTCCATCACCGCGTTCACCTCGCGGTGGGCCTCGTCGCCGCCGAACAGCGTCTCCACCACCCCCAGCCGCGCCCCCCGCAGGCCGTCCCCGGCGGGCTGCCAACCGTCGACCGCTTCCTGGCCGACGCTCCACGCGGTCACGGGGTCCGCTTCGTCATAGCCGGCAATCACGCCCAGCACCCTCGCCGCGTCGGCCACCGTATACGCCAGCGGGCCGGCGGTATCCTGGGTGAGCGCGTACGGCACTATCCCCGTGCGACTGACCATCCCGAGGGTCGGCTTGATGCCGGCCAGCCCGTTCGCCGAAGCCGGCGAACGCACCGAATTGACGGTATCCGTCCCCAGGCCGGCGAGCCCGAATGCCGCCGCCAGGCCGGCGCCCGTGCCGCCGCTCGAACCTCCGGGCGTGCGGGTGAGATCGTACGGATTGAGCGTCTGCCCGCCGAGCGAACTGACCGTCTCCCCCCAGACCGCGAACTCGTGCAGATTCACCTTGGCAAGGATTATCGCCCCCGCCGCCCGCAGCCGGGCAACCACAAAGGCGTCGGCGCGCGGCCGGTAGCCTTCCAGGCTGAGCGACCCGGCCGTCGTCGGCATATCATAAGTGCTGATATTGTCCTTGAGCAGCACCGGCACCCCATGAAGCGGTCCGGTCAGGCCCCGCCGCCGCAGCCTGGCGTCCAGCTCGTCGGCGGCCTCCGGCGCCCGCGGGTTGACTGCGATCACCGCGTTCACCGCCGGCCCCCGCTTGTCGTAGGCCGCTATCCGCGCCAGATACGCCTGCACCAGCTCGCGGGCCGTAATCTCCCCGGCCAGCAGCGCGGCATGATAAGACTCGATCGTCGCGGTCTCGATGGAGAAAGCCATATCCGTCCCTCCTCCGCCTGGCCGCGGAAATGTCAATCGCAAGCTAGCATGGCGGAGGATGTTACGCGCTGTTGACGCAGCTTGCCGTACGAGACCGTACGCCCGGCCAGGGACGGCCGGGCGAGGCGACAACGGGCATGGACGCCCGTTTGGCGCCGGTACGGCTTGAGTCGGCGCAAATCATACAGCGCGTTCATCCGTAGACGCGTATGCGGCGATTGACATTTCCGCCCCGAGCTACTTACTTCACCTAAAATACTTCACGCCCGACGCGAATATCCCCTGCTCCTTCGCGCCCGGCACATTAACCGCCACATACGGCCCCGTCCGCTCCGAATGGGCCATCTTGCCGAAAATGCGGCCGTCGGGGCTGGTAATGCCCTCCACCGCGGCGATCGAGCCGTTGGGGTTGAAGCGGATATCGTTCGACGGCTTGCCATCCAAATCGACGTACTGAGTGGCGATCTGGCCGCCGGCGATCAACTGGTCCACCACAGCCGGCGGGGCGATGAACCGCCCTTCCCCGTGCGACACCGCGATCGTATGAATATCGCCCACCGCCGCGTCCGCCAGCCACGGCGAAAGGACGGATGCCACCCGCGTCCTCACCAGGCAGGCCACATGGCGGCCGATCTGGTTGAAAGTCAGCGTCGGGTCGGCCTCGCCCAGCTCGTCCACGATCCGGCCGTAAGGCAGCAGCCCCAGCTTGATGAGCGCCTGGAAACCGTTGCACACCCCCAGCATCAGCCCGTCACGCCGTTCGAGGAAGGCGGTCGTCGCCTCCCGCACCCGCGGGTTGCGGAACACGGTCGCGATGAACTTCGCCGACCCGTCCGGCTCGTCGCCGGCGCTGAAGCCGCCCGGCAGCATGACGATCTGGCTGCGGCCGATCCCGTCCACCAGCGCGGCCACCGACTCCTCGACATCGGACGCCGTCAGGTTGCGGAACACCAGCGTCTCCGCCAGCGCCCCCGCCTTGACGAACACCCGCGCGCTGTCGTACTCGCAGTTGGTGCCCGGGAAAACGGGTATAAACACCCGCGGCTTGGCCACGCTCACCGCCGGCCTGACTCCGCTGCGCTTCGTATGGCTGCCCGCCGGCGGCGGCGGGGCGCCGCACTCCTGGGCGCGGGTCGGGAAAATGCTCTCCAGCGGCCTCTCCCACGCGGCAAAAGCCTCGTCGAGCGTGATCTCCGCCCCGCTGACGCATATCACCGGCCGCTCCTGGGTCCGCCCCAGCTCGCGCCAGCTCACGCCCGCCAAAGCGCCCGCCAGGTCGGTATCGCCCGGAAGCTCGAGGATCACCGCGCCGTAATCGGCCGCGAAAAGCTCGTCCGCCTTCACATCGGCGGCGAACGCAAACCCGATGTGGTTGCCGAACGCCATCTTGCTCACCGCCGCGGCCACCCCGCCCGCCTTCACCGTATGCGATGCCAGCACCCGACCGGCCGTTATCAGCTCGTGGATCTTCGCGAAATTGGCCTTCAGGGCCGCGAAATCGGGCAGCTCATCCCCGTCCCGCGGCGCGGCGATCAGCACCACGGCGCTGCCGGCCCGCTTGAACTCCTGGGAAACCGCCCGCCTGACGTCCACCGGGCAGAGCGCGAACGCCACCAGCGTCGGCGGCACATTCAAATCCATAAAGGTCCCCGACATGCTGTCCTTGCCGCCGATCGCCGGCACGCCCAGCTCCTTCTGGGCGCGATACGCCCCCAGCAGCGCGCTGAACGGCTTGCCCCAGCGAACGGGGTCCCTGCCGAGCTTCTCGAAATACTCCTGCAGCGTCAGCCTGGCCGTCCGCCAGTCGCCGCCGAGGGCGACCAGCTTGGTCACCGCCTCCACCACCGCATACAGCGCGCCGTGGAACGGGCTCCACTTGCCGATCAGCGGATTATAGCCGTAGGTCATGATCGTGCCCGTCGTCGTCTCGCCCTCCAGCACCGGCAGCTTGGCCACCGCGCCCTCCGCCGGGGTCGACTGGCGCACGCCCCCGTACGGCATCACCACCGTCGCCGCGCCGATGCTGCTGTCGAACCGTTCCACCAGCCCCTTCTGGCTGGCAACGTTGAGATCGGCCAGATTAGCCAGCCACGCCGCCTTGAGATCGGCCTTATCTAGCACCGCCGGCGTCGCGGCGAAAAAATCATCCTCCGGCGAAGGCGCCGCCACCGCCACCCGCGTCGTCTGGCGCACACCGCACGTATCGAGGAAATCGCGGCTGATATCGACGATCGCCTGGCCGCGCCAGCGCATCACCAGCCGCCGGTCGTCGGTCACCGTCGCCACCTGCGTCACCTCGAGATTCTCGGCGCGGGCGTACGCCGCGAATGCCGCGACGTCGGCCGCCGCCACCACCGCCGCCATCCGCTCCTGCGATTCGGAAATGGCCAGCTCGGTGCCGTCCAGACCCTCGTACTTCTTGGGCACGGCGTCGAGATTGATCGTCAGGCCGTCGGTCAGCTCGCCGATGGCCACCGACACCCCGCCGGCCCCGAAATCGTTGCACCGCTTTATCATCCGGCTGACCGCCGGGTGGCGGAACAGCCGCTGGATCTTGCGCTCGGTCGGCGGGTTGCCCTTCTGCACCTCCGCCCCGCAGCTCGCGAGCGACTCCTCGGTATGCTCCTTCGACGAACCGGTCGCACCGCCGCAGCCGTCGCGGCCGGTGCGCCCGCCCACCAACAGCACCGCGTCGCCGGGGACCGGCTCCTGCCGGACCACGTTCGCGCGCGGCGCCGCCCCGATAACCGCGCCAATCTCCATCCGCTTGGCCACGAAACCCTCGTCGTACACCTCGGCCACCTGGCCGGTGGCGAGGCCGATCTGGTTGCCGTACGAGCTATAGCCCGTCGCGGCGGCGATGGTGATCTTGCGCTGAGGCAGCTTGCCGGGAAGGGTATCGGCGACCGGCGTGCGGGGGTCGCCGCTGCCCGTCACCCTAAGGGCCAGGTAAACGTACGACCGGCCAGAAAGCGGATCGCGGATGGCGCCGCCCAGGCAGGTGGCCGCCCCGCCGAACGGCTCGATCTCGGTCGGGTGGTTATGGGTCTCGTTCTTGAACATCACCAGCCACTCTTCCGTGCGGCCGTCGATCTCCACCGGCACGACAATGCTGGCGGCGTTGATCTCCGCCGACTCCTCCAGGTCGTCCAGCAGCCCCTGCCGTTTGGCCTCCTTCATGGCGATCGTGGCGATATCCATCAGGCACAGCGGCTTCTGCGCCGCGCCGTAAAGCTCCTCGCGGGCCGCCAGATAATCGCGGTAGGCCGCCCTGATGGGCGCGGTGTAGCGTCCCTCCTCGATCACAGCCTCCTCGATCGTCGTCAGAAAAGTGGTGTGGCGGCAGTGATCCGACCAGTACGTATCCAGCACCCTCAGCTCGGTCAGCGTCGGGTCGCGCCTCTCGGTATCGCGGAAATACGCCTGGCAATGCGCCAGATCCTCGGCGCTCATCGCCAGCCCCAGCTCATCCCTGAGGCCCGCCAGCGCGTCCGGGTCCTTCGCCGTGAAACCGGCCAGCACCGGCACGTCAGGCGGCGTCTCGGTCCGCATCTTCAGCGACGCCGGCTTTAAAAGCGACGCCTCGCGCGACTCCACCGGATTGATGCAGTACGCCTTGATGCGGGCGAAATCGGTATCGCTCACCGCCCCCTTCAGCACGATCACCTTGGCGGTCGCCACCTCCGGCCGCTCCTTCTGGGTCAGCAACTGCACGCACTGGGCGGCTGAATCGGCCCGCTGGTCGTACTGCCCCGGCAGGTACTCCATCGCGAAAACCCGGTCGGACCGCTCCATCGGAAACTTCTCGTCATACACGTAATCGGCGTTCGGCTCGGCGAAAATCGTTCCCCGCGAGCGGCCGTACTCCTCGTCCGAAATGCCGGCCACATCGTAGCGGTTGATGACCCTGACCGCTTCGAGGCCGTCGATACCCAGGTTATGCCTGAATTCGTTCAGAAGACTCTGGGCCTCGACGTCGAACCCCGGCCGCTTCTCCACATATATGCGTTTGACCTGCTCCGCCATGCTGTCCGCTCCTCGTCAAATATATTACTTTTAAGGATTGCAAGTTAATTATTATATTGTACCAAATGTCTCTCCCCAGGTCAAAAAATGTCAGCTTATCACCGGCCGCCTCCGAACAAGCGGAAAAACTCTGCTTCATTCATCTCCGTCCGCGCCGCCCACTGCTCCGGCGCCGGCTTATCCGGCCAGTGGCAGTCGCTGCCGCATAGGCGCAGGCCCCGGTAGCCGTCGGCGTCCAGCACGGCGGTGAAATCGGCCGCGCCCCGGCGCGCCTGGGCGCCGTTGCGGAACTCCACCCCGTCCACCACCGTCTTCAGGCTGTGATACGCGGCCAGGCTATAGGCCATCGGGTGGGCCAGCACCGCCACCGCCCCCTGGTCCCGGATGCGGGCGGCCAGTTCGGCGGCCGGCGTATAGGGCGTATACTCAAGCGGCGCCTTAAGACCGAGCGCCAGGATATGGACCCACTCCCGGTTGTGGTAAAGCTCGCACTCGCAGCCGGCGACGACGATGATCGGCAGCCCCAGGCGCCGCGCCTCGGCCGCCGCCCACAAGCCGGACAGCGCCAGGTCATGGTCGGTCACGGCGATCGCATCCAGGCCCCGCTCCACCCCCAGGGCCAAAAGCCCGAGGATGTCCTCCCTGTCCCGCGCCGTCAGCGTTTCGGGGCGCAGGCCGTCGTAGTAATAACGATGGTTGAGGGGATGGGTGTGAAAATCGATAAGCATGACATATCCCTCCCCTGTCTGGTTTTGCCCCGTCCCCGGTGAAATCCTGCCGCCAGGAGACTTTTAACCTTTTTAAAAATCTCTTCTGGCGGCGAGCGCAGCCTTTACGCTGTTGCGCAGCGCCGGGGAACTGCCGCAGCAATAATAAAAATGTTACACAAAAATAAACCCCGGCCTTCAAGCAGCCGAGGTCTATCCTTGTAATTAGCCGTCTGCGCACACGGTTACTGCCGCGGCTGCTCCACCTCGAAAATCTTGCCCGGATTCAAAACCAGATTGGGGTCCCAGGCCAGCTTCACCGCCTTCATCAGCCCCAGCTCCACCGGGTCGGTGTACTCCTCCATCAGATGGCGGCGCTTGTAGCCTATCCCGTGTTCACCCGACAGCTTTCCGCCGATCGAATACACATATTCGTAAATATCGCGGTGAATCTCACTCAGCTTCTCGCACCAGAACTCGTCGGGGATGTCGCCCTGCAGGATCGACAGGTGGATGTTGCCGTCGCCGGCGTGGCTCACCGTCCGGGCCACCGCGCTATGCCGCTTGCAGATGGCGTCCAGCTCGCGGATCGCCTGGGGCATCAGATCGACCGGCACCACGATATCCTCGTTGCTGTGGGTCAGCGTCTCGTGCCGCACCGCCTCGGCGAACGACTTGCGGGCCTTCCAGATCTTCTGCGAATCGGGCACCAGCACCGCGAACGCCCCGTTCGCCGTCCCCACCTCGTCGACCGCCGCCGCCATATCCTCCAGTGCCTCCTCGCTGTCGGCCTCCACCTGGAGGATGAGATAATTGCCGTTCTCGTCGTGGGGCAGCTTCTCCCGCGTAAACGCCTCGACGCTCCTGATCGCGTCATTATCCATGAACTCCACGCACGTCGGGGTTACCCCCGCCTTGACCAGCTTGGGAATAACGCCGATGGCCAGCTCGATATCGGGGAAAACCAGCAGCAGGTCCAGCACGTGGCGGGGCAGCGGCAGCAGCTTGAGCGTCACCTTGGTGATGATGCCCAGCGTTCCTTCCGCCCCCATCACCAGCTGCTCCAGCGGATAGCCGGTGCTGCTCTTCTTCAGCCGGCCGCCGAGGGTCGTGATCTCCCCGGTGGGTGTCACCACCTCGATCGCGTACACCTGGTCGCGGGTCGTCCCGTACTTCACAGCCTTGTTGCCGCCGGCGTTCGTGGCCACATTGCCGCCGATGAAGCAACTGTCGCCGCTGCAGGGGTCGCCGGCGTAAAAAAGCCCCGCCGCCCCCGCCGCCTGCTGCACATCCTCGGTGCGGGCGCCGGCCTCCACCTCCATATACATCGCCTCGGCGTTGACCTCGATGATCCGGTTCATCCTCTCCACCGCCACCACGATGCCGCCATGCACCGGCACCGCGCCGCAGGCCAGGCCGGTGCCCGCCCCGCGCGGCACCACCGGGATCAGTTCCCGGTTGGCCAACCTGACCACTGCCGCCACCTGCTCGGCCGTCTCGGGATACACCACCACCTCGGGCAGGCGGTGGTAGCGGGCCTCGGTCACTTCGTCATGGCTATAGGCATGGAGTTTTTCGGGGTCGACGACGACCCCCCTCTCGCCGAGAATAGTCTTCAGTTCCTCAATTATCGCCGGAGTTACGGGGTTATACCGCGCCATAATGCCTTTCCTCCTCAATTCTGCTGCGAAAATCGCATAACTATCCAACAACTATATCATAATCAAAACTTATATGGTTATGCAATATTCTTTATATCAAAACAGAGAGAAAGTCGCGTCAAACCCCATTTTTTATCGTGTTTTTTATTTTGCCTTTTTCCCGGCCTATAGTTGCGGCATCACTACGGAATGCATAATCGGCACCCGGGCGTTATGAGACAGGGTGGCAGACATCGCTACAAGCCGGCCGCGGGATGGCCTCTCCCGTCCGCGACGGCAGCCGTGTACACCTCGAAAACCCGGCTGAGGATATCGACATAGGTCACCCGCGGCGCCACCGCAAGCTCCTCGCTGCGACGCAGGCCAGCAATGACGAGCGCGATCTCGGTAGCCACCAGGCCGCCGTTTAAGGCCGCCGCCCCGGCGCAGGTCGTAAGATAATTGCGCTCCCCGCCCAGGAAACTCCGCACAAGGTGAGCGTAACGTGTTTCTCCCTGGATGCGGTCCATGGGGATGCGGAAAGCGGGCCATAACGCCGGGTCGGCCGGCGCCCCGTAGAACTCCTCCAGCGTCATGCCGCCGGGGTCGAAAACCGCCATCAGCGTGCCGAACCCCGGTATCGGCGCCGTAAAGTTCAGCACACCCATGGCGCGGGCGATGCGGGCGAACCTTGCCTTATAATCGAAGCCAGCGTAGTCGATGGCGTCGATCACCACGGCGCTCCCGGCCATATGCGCCGCCAGCTCGGCGTCGTCCGACGGCGCGCTTTCCAGCGCCTCGACCTTCAAAAAAGGGTTGATGTCCCGCAGCAGCCTGGCGGTCGCCCGGGCCTTGTTCTCGCCGAGGGTGCTCGCCATCGCCGCGAACTGGCGGTTCATATCCGGCTCGTCGAAAACCCCGGGGTCCATAATCACCAGCTCGCCGATACCGAAACGGGCCAGCGTCGCGGCCTCGATGCCGCCCACCCCGCCCGCGCCGGCGACGAAAACCTTGGCATCCCGCAATTTCTGCTGCTGCTCGCGGGTAAACAGTCCGATGTTCCGCTGATACACCTGCCAGTAATCCATCCTCCGTCCTCCTTCGTCAAGCGACCTGCCCGCGGCCTTGTCGCTCCTTCCTCCTTATATTGGCACATTCCGCCCAAAACCCCTGCAACAGAGCGCTTTGCAATTGCAAATTATGCCATTCAAGGCTATATATGGCAGGATTTTGCCGCATTATGTTGAATTCATTATACAGGGACATGTCCTGGCCGGGGAGATAAGCCATGAACACTATGATAATCGCCATCGCCGCATCGGCGGGGATCAAAGCCGTCGTCTTCTTCATCTACCTCTTCCTTTACTGGCGCTACCGGGAGCGCTTCCTCGGCTACTGGACGCTGTCTTGGGGTCTTATTGCCCTCAAATCGGCAATGGACCCATTCATATTCAACTCCAGTAATTTCATCCCGACATTTTTCTTTCTGCAATTAACAGCCATCGGCAGCCTCCTTTTCATTGCCTGGGGCACCTGCCAGTTTGTCGGTAAAAAAATGCCGAAGATGTGGATCTACTCCGTTCTTTCCCTCGCGGTTTTCTCCACCGTCTGCGTTATTTTCAAGCTACCGCCTCTTTGGTTCATAATACCCACCGCTCTCTTGTTCGGCTCCATCTACGTTCACACCGGGGTCATGGTATTGCGCCATCTGGATACTCAAGGAATAGGCAAAATGATAACCGCCTGGGCCTTCATCATAAACGGACTCCATCAACTGGACTTCCCAATCTTCCGCCCTACTGAAATGGCGCCCTGGGGCTACCTGTTAGACGCCTTCCTGCGGCTGATCATCGGCGTCGGCTTCCTGCTCGCCTATTTCGAAAAAACCCGCAACGACCTCGAACGGCAGGAAGCGCGGTTCCGCCTGCTGGCGGAAAACGCCAGGGACATAATCTACCGCTACCGGCTGCAACCCTCGTTCGCGTGCGAGTACATCAGCCCGGCCGCCGAAGACATCACCGGCTACAAACCAGATGAATACTACGCCAACCCCGGACTAATCATCGACACTGTTCATCCCGACGACAGGCCGTCCCTGCCGAAATTCGACCAAACACTTCGGCCCACGGAAATGCCGGTCGCCTTCCGCCTCCTCCGCAAAGACCAAAGCCAGATATGGGTTGAACAGCACATCGTCCCCATCCGCGATAAAAGCGGCGACCTGGCCGCGGCCGAAGGCATCATCCGCGACGTCACCGCCCGCAAGGAGCTCGAACAGGAGCTCTTCCGCCTCGACCGCCTCAACATCGTCGGCCAGATGGCCGCCAACATCGGCCACGAAATCCGCAACCCGCTGACGACGGTGCGCGGCTACCTGCAGGTGATGTCCCGCAAGCAGGAGTTTGAGCATTATGGAGACCATTTCCGCCTCCTCCTCGACGAACTCGACCGGGCCAACTCCCTCATCACCGAATACCTGTCCCTCAGCAAGAACCGCCTCACCGACCAGCAGCCCCGCAACCTCAACACCATTATCGAATCCCTCTTCCCCCTTATCCTCGCCGACGCCGCCATCTCCAACCACGTCGTCCGCCTCGAGCTCAGCCCCGTCCCCGACCTGCCGCTGGACGAAAAAGAGATCCGCCAACTGCTGCTCAACTTCGCCCGCAACGGCCTCGAGGCAATGGCGCCCGGTAAAACGCTGACCATCAGGACAACGGCGGACGAAAACTCCGTAATCCTCGCTGTACGGAACGAAGGCCCGGAAATCCCTCCCGAAATCATGGAAAAAATCGGCATCCCCTTTTTCACCACCAAAGAGAATGGCACCGGCCTCGGCCTGGCCATCTGTTACAGCATCGCCAACCGTCACCGGGCCAAAGTCCTCATCGACACCGGACCGCGCGGCACGACCTTCTCCGTCGTTTTCCGGCGCTCCTAAAAATACCATAGACAACACCGCCAATCACCCCCCCGAGCCGGCAACGGCTCTTTTATTTTTTTGCCAATTTGTCGATTTATATCCATACAATCAATATTTTGACAATTGATGTAATTTAAGGTAAAATATTAGCGTATAATTGGAATTTTTGTAATATTACGGAGGAACGCCGCCTATCTAAAAATAGATGAGAGGGTGTGACCTGTCGCATGAATCAGCTTCTACCGCGATCGGAACTTCAGCACTCCCTGCATGAGCCGAGTCTGTCTGACCAAATCTATGTAGGTCTGGCCGTAACAAGCAAAGAAAAAGAAAAAGTATATCGTCTCCGTTACCAAATTTACGTAGAAGAAATGGGGCGGCGGTTATCCCACGTCAACCACCGGCGCCGACTGCTGTACGACGACATGGATGACTGGGGCCTCCTCTTCTACGCTCGCTCCGGCAAGGAATACGTCGGCACGGTGCGTCTCCACATCGGCCGCAAAGATGAGTTTCCGCCGGAACTGACTATGCCCATGGCTATGGACAAATTCCATGAATTCCGGTCGTGCGACGGGGCATCCCATCCCCTTTCCTTTGCCTCCAAAGGGATGATCGCCCCTCAATTCCGCAAATCGCGAGCTCATCATCTGCTCTGCGCTCACTACTACCAAGCCTGTCGTAACCAGGGCGTTCTCTTTCATTTTAGCGGCGGCGCTCCAGCACTGGTAGCGATGCACGAACATCTCGGCGCCCGCCGCTACAAAAGCAACTTTTTCGTGCCCGACTACGGCTGTATGGTACCATTTGTAACCCTGCTCGACGATATCGATCATTTACGCCGCGTCCGCTCGCCATTCGCGGATGTCGCCGGCCAATGGCCTAATTCCCAGGAATCGATCACCTGGTTCGACCGGGAATTCCCCCACGCCCGCACCCGCTACGTCAACAAACAACTGACCGACGCGGCCGGGCTGTGGAGGATTATAGGCGAACGACTCGGTCACCCGCCGGAAAAAGCAGTCGGTATCTTCCGCGGCCTCTCCGAAACGGAAGCTAAAATTTGCGCCTCCGCCGGCCACCTGGTCTACTTCGACCAAGCCGATACCGTCAGCTACCCCGACGACATGAGCGACGAAATCTTCATCGTCGTAACCGGGTCACTGGCCGCACGCCGCCAACTCGCCAGCCAGCGCCTCACTCAAGCCATCCTCCGCCCCGGTCAGGTCTACGGCGAAAAAGCCTTCGTCGCCCGCGCGCGTCAGAACGCCACCGTTGTCGCCCAAACCAACGCCGAACTCCTCATCCTGCCGCGCCACGCCCTCGAACGCCTCGAGCTCCAGCACCCGGCCGTCGCCGCCAAGCTTTTCCACAACATCGGCGCCAGGGCGGCGAGAAAATACGCATAAAGTCACGGAGCCACCCGTTAAACGGGTGGCTTGGGTTAGCCCTGAAAGGGCATGATACTAGCTGAGTCTCAAGACTCACTGAAAGTTTGCCAACCGCATAGCGTTCTCAGTCAGCCCCTTAAGGGGCTGGCTTTTTTATGACCTTTTTACCGGTTCACCCGTGAACGGGTCAATCAATTCTTTAAGGCTCAGTTGGTCGGCAACTATATCCTCTTGCAATTGCTCCCTGATATACTTCTCAATCGCCTCTTTATTTCGCCCTACTGTATCTACAAAGTATCCCCGACACCAAATTTGTCGATTACCATACTTGTATTTCAAGTTCGCATGCCTATCGAATATCATAAGCGAGCTTTTGCCCTTTAAGTACCCCACGAAATACGCTACACTGATTTTGGGCGGTATGCTTACTAGCATATGGATGTGGTCCGGGCATGCATTGGCTTCGAGTATTTCTACCCCTTTATACTCACAAAGCTTTCTGAGTATCACCCCTATATCCGCCTTAATTTTGCCGTAGATGACCTGCCTTCTGTATTTTGGAGCGAAAACTATGTGGTATTTACAGCGCCATTTGCTGTGTGATAGACTTTGAGTATCCATTTTCGATGCGCCTCCTTTGTTATTTATGCGGTCGGCAAACCTGCATATATTTTAACAAAGGAGGCTTTTCTTTCCTCCGCATAGCTATAAGCTTTTTGATACCACCTGCTTAGCAGGTGGTTGCCGCTTACGCAAAAAATCAGGGCTTGCAGAGTTCTGCAAGCCCTCACCTTTCCTATTCCAGCCAAATAATATCCTGATGCTTTCTGGGCGGCACCGGCGGCTCCTGATCGGGCCAGCCCACCGGCGTCAGCGCCAGCAGCCGCCAGCCGTCCCGGTGGCCGAGGAACTCAAGCAGTTCGCCCTCCACCCACAACGGCCCCGTCATCCAGCACGTCCCCAGCCCCGCCTCGTGGGCCAGCAGCAGAAAATTATAAAACGCCGCCGACGCCGACTGGAAGCTGCCGTCCATATACCCTTCCGTCTCCGGCTCCTTCGCCAGCGTCACCACCACCGCCGGCGCGCCGCCGAAATCCTTGAAATAACCGTGCACCAGAGTGCGCATACTCTCCTTGAACAGCGTCTTCAGCCGCGTATCGAGCTGCGCGAGGCTCTTGGCGGCGATCGCCACCAACTCGTCCTTCTTCGCCCCCGTCAGCACGAAAAAGCGCCACGGCTGCGTATTCATCGCCGACGGCGCCCACAGCGCCTCGCCCACCAGCCGCTCCAACAGCTCGCGCGGCACCGGCTCCGGCTTAAACCTGCGGATGCTGCGGCGCTCCTTGATGGCCTTTAAAAGCTCCAAACCCAACACCTCCACCGGCCGCCCCCGGCCCCGTCGCCTGCCTTCACGCGGGCGGCGCCCGTCAACGGCCTTTATTTCTTCTTCCCAAAATTCTCCGTCGCCGCCCGCGTTTCCTCCGCCGCCGGGCGTTGTCCGGCCGCGAAAAGCATATATTGTAGCATCCGCCCTTATCGGCTACAATATAAACAGGAGTGATGCCCATGAACAACATCTCCGGCGAGCAGAAACTGCTCGCCATCATCGCCCACCTCTCCTACTTCTTCGGCGGCCTGGGCTTCATCATCGCCCCGCTGCTCATCTACCTGCTCAAAAAAGAAGACCCCTTCGTCTGCGAGCACGCCCGTCAGGCCCTCGTCGCCCACCTCGCACTTCTCGTCGCGGGGCTCGTCGTCAGCCTGCTGTGCGCCATCCTCATCGGCTTCCTGCTCATCCCCGTCCTCGCCGTCCTCGCCCTCATCCTCGTCGTCACCTCGCTCATCGCCGGCCTCAAAGCCCTAAACGGCGAATACTACAAGTACCCCCTCATCCAGGGCCTCGTCGCCAAACTGCAATAACGGCCGTCGATACCAAAAGCCCTCTCTTATCGAGAGGGCTTTTCGTTACTCGGAAATACACGAGGCTGTCTAGAAAGCTCCAGATGCAAGGCAGACCGAGGACGCGCCGCGACGCGTACTTGGGGCGTACGCTAGCAAGCGCCCGCAGGTCTTACGCCGCAGATGGACTTTCTAGGCAGTCTCCCCCGTTATAGCCTCACAGCTTCACATACTCCGGCTTGCGGTCCCTGTAATACACCGGCCTCAGCCCGCACGCCTGCGCCATATCGGTCGCCAGCGCGAAATGCTTGCCGATCTCCGCCGGCCGGTGCGCGTCCGAGCCGACCGTCACCAGCCGCCCGCCCAGCTGCCGGAACCGGTGGTAAATCGGCAGCAGCGCCGCCACCGTATCCGCGTCCCCCAAACGGCGGGTATTGATCTCCAAAGCCTTCTCCCGTTCCGCCAACCGCCCCAGCACCGCGTCCAGCGCCGCCGCGAACTCCGCGTAATGCACCTCCGGGTCCTCAAACCGCGCATAGCGGGCGATATAATCGATATGCCCCAGGCTGTCGATAAAATCATAGCCCCCCAGGCACTCGAACATCTGCCCGAAATACTGCCCGTAAACCTCCGCCTTGGTACGGCGGAGATAAAAATCCTCCTGATAAATATCGATCCGGTCGATAACATGGATCGAACCGATCACAAAATCGAACGGGTGCCCCGCCACCACCGCCGCGTTCTCCCGCACCAGATCGCCGCGCATCCCGATCTCCACCCCCAGCAGCAGCCTGTCGCTGCGCCGGTCGCCGTACGCGCGGAAATACTCGTCCACATCGAAAACAAACGCCTCGGGCGCCGGGAAATCGAGATCCAGATGCTCCGTGATCGTAATCCCGAGGCCCAGCTCACGGCCCCTGGCCGCCGCCTCCTCGATCGTCATCCGCGAATCGGTCGAAAACCGCGTATGCATATGCGTATCGTACAACATTCCCCCAACCTCCCGTCGTCAGTCTTCCCGTCCCGCCGCCCGGGCGGGCGCCGCCGGCAACCCGGCCTGCTTCGGGCGGGCGTAATACAAGCCCCAGAAAATCACCGCCGCCCCCGCCATCTGCATCAGCCCAAACGCCTCGCCGAGCAGATAATACCCCGACACCACCGCGAAAACCGGCGCAAAATTATTAAACAGCGACGTCCGCGCGCTGCCGATCCGGCCCACGCCCCACACCCACAAAAAATTGCCCACGCACATCGCGAACACCCCCGAATACGCCACACTCAGCCACGCCGCCACCGGCACGCCGCCCCAGGAAATCGCCGCCAGATCCGGCAATGCCATCACCGCGAACAGCGCCGTAGAAATCGTCACCACCACCGCCGTCACCTGATACGCCGAATACCGTCCCAGCAGCCTGCGGGAAAACACCGTATAATACCCATACCCCGCCTGCGCCCCCAGCAGCAGCAGCGCCCCCTTCCAATGCTCGCTCGCCACGCTTATCTCCTTGCCCGAGCCCAGCACAATCAGCACCACCCCCGCCAGCGAAGCCGCGATCCCCGCCGCCATCCGGCCCGTGATCGGCTCCAGCCCGCACACCCGGTTAATCACCGCCACACTCACCGGCAGCATACACACCACCAGCGAAGCATTCCCCGCCGTCGTCTTCTCCACCCCCGCCGCGAAAAACAACTGAAACACAAAAAAACCGGCCAGACTAATCTGCACCAGCAGCCGCACATCCTCCCGGGCCACCGGCCGGTACGTCCCCGACGCCCACACCGCCCCCCACGCCACCGCCGTCGCCAGCAGCAAGCGCAGCGCGTTATACGGCACCGGCGGCAGCGTCACCAGGCCGATCTTCACGATCGCCGGATGAATGCCCCACATAAAAGCCACAAAAAATAACACCATCTCCACAAAAAAAACACTTCTGTCCCGCATTGCCCCTCCGCTCACAGGCCGGCATCCCGCCGGCCCCATGCACTATAATATTCCGCCCCCGCCCCCCGAATCCTCCCCCTCGCCCCTCTTTTCCCCGCGCCGCGCCCGCCGGACCGCGAAAAAAAATCCCCGCGCCCCATTTATCCTAACCCGTATTTGCGGTATAATATTTATGTAAGCTATTGATAATGTTTATCAATTCAGGAGGCAACCGATGAGCGCCGAAATAACCCTCGACATGGCCGCAGAAAAAGACGCCCTCAAAGTCATCCGCATCATCGGCAAAGGCAGCCATCGCCTGCGCCTGCTGCAAATGGGCATCACCCCCGGCACCCCCATCGAAGTACTCCGTCGCGCCCCCCTCGCCGACCCCGTCGAAATCGCCGTCCGCGGCGCCAAACTCGCCCTCCGCCGCGCCGAAGCCAAAAACATCGCCGTTGTCAAGGAAAGCTAAAATGACCAAAAAAACCCTCTCCGTCGACCTCGTCGGCAACCCCAACGTCGGCAAAAGCTCCCTCTTCAACGCCCTCACCGGCGCCGCCCAGCTCATCGGCAACTGGTGCGGCAAAACCACCGAAGCCTGCACCACCAAAGTCGCCTACGGCGGCCGCGAAATAAGCTTCACCGACCTCCCCGGCGTCTACGGCTTCGGCCACGCCTCGCGCGAAGAAACCCTCGTCGACAAACACCTCCGCGCCGACCCGCCCGACGTCGTCCTCGTCATCGTCGACGCCCTCAACCTCGAGCGCAACCTCTACCTCGCCCTCGAAGCCCTCGAGCGCTACGGCAAAGTCGTCGTCCTCCTCAACAAAATCGACGCCGCCGGCGAACACGGCATGGTCATCGACCACGCCCGCCTCGCCGCGCTGCTCGGCATACCCGTCATACCCGCGGTGGCGACCGGACAACTGGACGCCGCCGCTTTATATCACGCCCTCTTCGCCGTCGCCGACCGCGACCCCGCCGCCCCCTACGCCATCTCCTACCCCCCCGCCGTCGAAGCCGCCATCGCCGCCGTCCACGCCCCCAGCGACAACAACGGCCTCGCCCGCTGGCGGGCCGTCGAAGCCGTCGAAGAAGCCGACGAAGACCTCCAGGTCGAAATCATCAACGCCCGCTACGCCGCCGCCGCCGCCCTCGCCGCCCAATGCCTCGTCCACCACCCCACCGAAACCCTCACCGACAAAATCGACCGCTGGGCCCTCCACCGCATCTGGGGCGTCCCCATCATGATCGTCGTCTTCGCCGTCCTCTTCTACCTCACCTTCACCGTCAGCCGTCCCCTCTCCGACCTCCTCGGCCTCCTCTTCGAAACCCTCGCCGAATACTCCCGCGCCGCCCTCCCCGCCTGGGGCGTCCCCGACCTCGCCGTCAGCCTCCTCGTCGACGGCCTCCTCAGCGGCATCGGCGCCACCCTCGGCTTCCTACCCCAAATCGCCATCTTCTTCCTCGTCTACCACATCATCCAAGACACCGGCTACATCGTCCGCGTCGCCTTCCTCATGGACCGCGTCATGACCGCCATCGGCCTCAACGGCAAAATCTTCATCCCCCTCGTCGCCGGCTACAGCTGCAACGTCAGCGGCATCCTCGCCTCCCGCATCCTCACCAGCCGCTACGACCGCCTCGTCGCCGTCCTTGCCAGCTCCTACGCCCCCTGCTCCGCCCGCCTCGGCGTCATGGTCTTCGTAGTCTCCGCCTTCTTCCCCTCCGGGCACGCCACCCTCGTCATGCTCGCCCTCCTCGCCATCAGCGTCGCCATGATGGCCACCGTCGCCTTCGTCGCCCGCTTCTTTGTCACCGACGACGAATCCTCCCCCTTCCTCTCCGAAGTCCCCGTCTACCACCTCCCCGACCTCAAACACCTCCTCCTCGACACCGGCGCCCGCACCCTCCACTTCCTAAAACGCATCCGCAACGTCATCATCCTCTCCTCCATCCTCGTCTGGTACCTCTCCACCTTCCCCGCCGGCCCCTTCGAAAACACCTACCTCGCCCGCATCGGCCTCACCCTCGAACCCTTCGGCGCCCTCTTCGGCCTCGACTGGCAGCTCCTCGTCGCCCTCATCGCCGGCATCCCCGCCAAAGAATCCGCCCTCACCACCCTCGGCGTCATCTACCAGGCCAGCGGCGACGGCGGCCTCGCCACCGCCCTCACCAGCCACATCTCCCCTTTAGCCGCCTTCACCTTCCTCGTCGTCTACATGACCTACATCCCCTGCCTCGCCACCGTCATCACCATCTACCAGGAAATGCGCAACTGGTCCGTCGCCGTCGCCAGCGTCTACGGCAGCATCCTCCTCTCCGTCCTCCTCGGCCTCTTATCCTACAACATCGGCAAACTGTTCTTCTGATACCGGAGGTACCCGTGAACATCCGCCAATGGCTCATCTCACGCTTCATCCCCTGCGGCCAAAAAGAACGCGACGCCGCCCTCAGGCTCCTCGCCGCCGCCCGGTGGCACGCCGCCGCCCCCCAAACCCCCGTAGCCGGCACCCGCGACGCAGCCTTCACCTACCGCTACACCGTCGCCTTCGCCGTCATCGCCATCCTCGGAGCCAACATGTACTTCCCCCCCGAAAAGCGCCGCGGCGTCACCGTCGCGATCACCGCCGCCCTCGAAAAATGGCGCGCCGGGGCGTACGACAAAGACGGCCAGCACCTCATGGCCGCGCTCAATCTGTCCGGAGAAAGTTCGGAGGCTGCGCTCGGCGGGTGGGTGAGCGGGGAAGGCGCGTTGGAACGCGACAAAGAATCGGCGGAGCAGCTAGGAAGGGCCATCATGACCCAGGCCGGCGAAACCGTCGTCGCCCTTTTCCTCGAAGACAAAAACAAAGAATGACGAAAATAAGCCCCGGCGGGCAGAACCGCAGGGGCTTTAGTGTTGATATGGATTTGTCTAGGACGGTTGGAGGCTATTGCCGTCCTATTTCCAGATAGCGCCGCGAGGAACGATCTCCATCAGGCATATATGGTCCCCCATCTTAACGCTCTTTAGCAAATCGACAGCGACTTCGCAGCCAAAAGCTTTCTCGAAAAGCACTTTGCTATACCCCGTAGTGCATTGACACCATGTATCCGTATCCAACCTATCCACATCGGCAAGCATCGGGCAAGGACAATACGCAAATTGCAGATAGAGTTTCCCGTCAACGCAAGATAGTCCGGCTGCCCTTGCTTTATCTTGGTTCGCAAATTCGTCCAGATTAGACGACGATGCAACCAGTTCATTCACCAACGCCAGCTTTTCGTCGAACCCATAGCCGCATTGGCAACTCATTCTGATCTGCTTGACGGTAGCCCCGTCAAACTGGTCTTCCAGTCTCTTCATGGTGGCTTTCACCCATGTCGCATTATCCTCGGACGAACACTGCCCGTGTTCGCCATAGACGACTTTTGCTGCCGTTTCGTCGCCGCTCGCGGCTTTTATGGCCCCAAAGATTACCTGCTCCTGGATTTTTCTTATATCAAACATCGTAAATCCTCATTTCCTATATGAATAAAAAAAAACACACGGAAACAGTGTGTTGCTGCTAAAAGGCACTTTCACACTACTTTCCCCACTATCGCTCTTATTCAAATGCATAACCAATCAAGGCTATCCTGCATAGCCTTTGTCAATAGTTGCATCTGAAATTAGCGGTAGATTGGATCAAGCATGCTGAAATGTCCTTTCGATATTAAAGTACCATTTAATGGTATCACGTCAAAAGAATTAAGTCAAAGCGCTATTGTCCTACCACACACGCCTGACCATAACCGACGCGTTCCAGTAGCGGCTGTGGCTGCCCATCTCGCCGCCCACCCGGCCGCTTATCGTCCAGACAGGGCCCATGCGTCCCTCCGCCTCCAGGCCCCAGGTCAAAAACTCCCTGTCCTGCCGGCTACCGCCGATCTTCAGCTTCTCCCCGGGATTGCCGCTATAGGCCACCGTCATCTCCGGGTTATAGCCGCCGAAAATCTTCTTGTAGCCCACATTAAAAGTATAATATCCCTTAGCCAGAGAACGCTTCAGCTCCAGGCCGATTTCCCCCGCGCTATAAGTATTCGTCAGAGCGTCCGCCTCCTGGTTATACACGCCCGCGC
Source organism: Selenomonadales bacterium 4137-cl (assembly GCA_032334055.1). Taxonomy (NCBI): domain Bacteria; kingdom Bacillati; phylum Bacillota; class Negativicutes; family Acetonemataceae; genus Anaeroselena; species Anaeroselena agilis. Next base: position 3,143,894 of record JAUOZS010000001.1, read on the forward strand.
CGCTTTCCCCGTAGCTATTCTGGCTATAGCGGGTCACCTCCAGGCCGGAGTAAGGACTCAACTGCCAAGCCGTATCCTTCCCGTGCTGCAGATTATACTTCGCCTCAATGCCCAAGCTAAGCGTATTGCTGTTATAACGGCTGTCCGCCGTCAGCCCCAGGTGCTGCAAATAGCGGGTCGCCGCATTATTCTGCTGCCCGTAGGCGAAAAACGTCTGCAAATCGAAAGCATCCTTGCTATAGCCGCCGTACACCCCCACCCGGTAATCGTAAATCTTGCTTCTCGCCGTCGAAGACGTCACATCGCTCTTCTCATAAGCGAACAGCCATCCCGTCCGCCAATGCGGCGCGCTCTTCCAGTCCCGTCCCACCGTCATCCCGAAGCTCTGCGATTTCATCTCCGGAATCTCCGCATAAGCGTTCAAAGTGCCTCCATTGCGGCTCAGCTTCATCCACCAGCTGTTCTGCGCGTCAAGCTGCAGCGGAATAACCGTCTTCACCGTCAAATCGCTCTCGGTAAAACCGGGTATCGGAATCTCCACCGCGACATTATAGCTTTGCTTAGCCTGGCTCAGCCGCGCCGACAGAGCGCCGCCCATCATCGTACTACGCTGAATCATCGCCGCCTGGTTCAGCTGAGCCCCGCCGTAAATCTCCGCCAGCGTCGTCCCCGCGGCAGCGGCGTCCAAACTAAACAACGCATCCATCTGCCGCTGCGCCGCCGTCCCGGCAAGCGCGTCATACATAGCGCTCATCTGCGAATACGTTCCCTGCTGCCGCTGGCTGGGCGAAACGACATTATTCTCGCGCGTCAAACTCATCGATGCCGTAGCGCCGTCATGCGAACCCGAAGCGCTCAGCATCCCCGTAAACGCCGACGAAACAAAACTGCCGCTGATACCTCCGCCGGCCGTAAGCACCGTATAAACGCCGTCCGGGCGATAAACACTGCCGGACACCGCCTTAAAACCCGAACCCTCGACATTGGCCGTGCCGGTCACCGCGATCTTGCCGGCAACATTATTCGCCACCGCCACCGCGAACTTGCCGCTGCTCACCAGATTGCCGCCCACCCGCAGCGTCCCCGGCGCGCCGTAGCTGCCCGCCCGCACCGCCGATAAATTATGCAGATTGCCCGTGATCGTCCCCGCCCCGGCGATCGTTCCGTCCGCCACACTATAAGCGTCCCCCGCCACCAAGCCGTCGATCTGCAAAACCCCGCCGGCTGCCACGCTGCTGCCCTGGTACGTATTAGCGCCCGTCAGCGCCAGCGTACCGGCCCCCTCCTTATAAAGCCCCACCGGCAAATCATTCAGGCCGCTGGCCGTCGCCTTGGCGTTATACTCATTGATATAATCCTGCCCCTGAGTAAAGCCGTTGATCGTATCGCCCTGGATATAATAAGCGTAAATATTGCGCAAATCCTCGTAAGCGCTGCCCGCCGCCAGAAGGCCGACGCGCCGCTCGCCAATATTATTGCTCCACACGCTGTCATACCCCTGCGTATTGATCTTATACAGCGCCTGATTTATTCCGTAAGCCGTCGCCGGGCTGAAGCTGCTTGCCTCCAGCCGCCGGGCATTCAGCAGCGCCGGCCCTCTCACCGCCTTGCCCGCGTCCAGCAGGCCCTGCCCGAAAACCATCTCCCGCGGCGTATTGCCATAAACATTCAGCGTCACCGCCAAAAACTGATCGACCGTCGCAAACCCGTACATACTGACAAGATGTGCGCTGTTAGCGCTGTAATACGCCCGCAAATCATCCTCAATCTCGGCGGCCGTAGCCGGCTTGGCGCCGAAATAGAACAAATTCGTTTTAGTAACAGCCTTGGTAGCCTGGTTGATTACCTTGGGATCGGCGTAATCCTCCTGCAGCGTCAGCGTAAATTTCGGCAGCGTAAAGCTGCTGTTAGCCGTCGAAAGCACCGTATCCACAATCTGGCGGCCGGTCATATAAGGAAACGCCTGCTGCACAAGGCCCGCCGTAGCGGTAACATACGGCGCCGCCATCGAAGTCCCCGACATAAGCACATAGCCACCGTTGGCCGCATTGGCCGAATTAATACTCCACCCCGGCGCGGAAACACTGTTTTCCTCCACATACTTACTCAAATCGCTGAATACTGCCATCGCATTCGTGCCCGCCGAAGCGGCGTTGGCGGTAAACGCTCCGCTGTTCAAAGCAATCACATTAATGAAATTGCCCGCCGTATCACGGTACATATACGGCAGCAGCGACAAAGCGCCCGGCGTCGTATGGCCGGAATTGGCCGCCGAAAAAACCAACACCTTATCGTAATTCAGAATGCTCTGCCGCAAAATGGCATAATCGTTAGACTCGTTATTAAATAACGTCAGGAAGCTGTTTTTGCCTTCGCCGATCGAATCTATATATAATCCCACGCCCCAGCTATTGTTGATTACCCGCACGCTGGCATTCCGGTTAAACCCGTCATACGCTGATCCAGTCTCCTTAAAGTTTCCAGACAAAAGATCCGCGTCGAAAGCCAGCCCGTGCATACCGGCGTTGTTCTTCGCGGCGGCCATAATCCCGGCCACATGCGTGCCATGATTACTCTCGGTCCAATTGTAGCCTTGCGAAGGACCGCCGACATACACCAGATAACTTTTGCCGGCAAACTCGGAATGATAAAACTGCACATAATCATCGCACACGCCGAGCGTAATCCCCCGGCCCGTATAGCCCAAGGCATAGGCATTCGCCGCGTTTATCAGCGTCAAGCCCGTGCTCGCGTTATACTCCGACGTCTTAAAAGACTCCGCATCCGCGCACCACGCGCTCTGTCCGCCCCAGCCCGCCAAAAGGCACACGCAAACAAACACCCTTAACCAATACCGAAAATACTTTTTCAGCCCCATCCGCAAACCTCCCGGCGACCCCTAAGCAATCGCCGGTAGCCGCTTTCCTCATTTTCCTATTTTGGTGCTTTTCGACACCGAATTGCAATTATCCCGCCAATTTATTAACAAATTGTTTATTTTCCGCCATAAAATCAGCCCGGCTGCTCTACATGAACAGCCGGGCTAAACTCAAGGCGGTTGCCTGATTTATTTATACTCGACGCATTCCGACTTGCCCACGACGGAATGGCCCCATACCCCTGCGCCTATGCCTATCCATTCTTCCACGTTGCCGCAGGCGTCGCTCAGTTCTTTCTGCGAAAAGTAAAAGCCCGCTTTGGCAGCCTGTTCTAAAAACTGCGGCACGTTTTTGCACGCTTTCAGTTGCTCGGAATACGCTTTATCCGTCCTCGCCTGTTTAAGAAAGGCTGTTGCCGCTTCCATGCTCATTAGTTTCTACCCCCAATTAATTTTATCAACTTCTGTAAGTATATCACGGTATTGGCAAATATATATTAAAATTCACAAACAAATGACCGTAATATATCCATTTTCCGCTGCCACCTGTAGGGGTTTCAGTTCGCGCTGAGTTTGTCGATCGCCCATTGGGCGGCGTCGCGGACGAGGGGGTTTTCGTTGTCGAGGGCTTTTTTCAGCGCCGGGATGTGCGACGGGTCGCCGGTGTTGCCCAGGGCGATGGCGGCGTTCCTCCGGAATACGTCCAGGTCCCGGATGTAGTTATACATGATGGGATAGACGACCGCGCGGTAATAGTCCTCGTCCAGCAGCAGAATCCGCTCCAGGTCGAAGTCTTTTTTCAGCTCCTCCAGGTACGGCTCTTTTCTTGCCGCCTTCGCCAGCACCTTCCTGTTGCGGGGGCAGGCGAGCTGGCAGGCGTCGCAGCCGTGAATCCTCGTGTCGATGCCTGCGCGTAGTTCGTCGGGGATAACCGTGCTTCTCATGTTGTTCATCAGCACGCACTTCATCGGCAGCAGCCTTCCCGCCTGGGCTATCGCCTGGGTGGGGCAGGCGTCCATGCACTGCCGGCAGTCCGGCGGGCATTTGCGGGTTACCGTCGGTTCGTCGTATTCCAGCTCCGTATCGACCAGGAAGGTATACAAGGTGATGAAGGAGCCGTCCTCCTCGGTGGAAGATACAATGGGACGGTTCTTTTGGGTCTGTCAATAATTTTGTGCTCTAGCCCCTTGCCGCCAGTTAACGCAAATGAGATCGCACCTTTTCTGGGAAGAAGATGGATAGTTGCAGAAGAATTTGGCCCCAGTTCTGAATTCTGCCCGTCCATTTCCGCATAACATCCTGGGTTGCTAGATAGAGCATTTTTAACAGAGCATCGTCCGACGGGAAGATGCTCTTTCCTTTTGTGACCTTCCTGAGCTGCCGGTGATAGCTTTCGATCATGTTGGTTGTGTAGATGATCTTGCGAATTTCGGGCGGGTACTGAAAGAAGGTGGCGATTTCGGCCCAGTTGTTCCGCCAAGACTTTACGATGAGCGGATACTTGGCTCCCCAGATGCTTTCGAATTGGTTCAAGGCTTCCTGCCCGGCCGATTCCGTTGCCGCCGTGTAGATGGGCTTGAGGGCTGAGGTAATACGCTTTACGTCTTTGTAAGACACATAGCGAATAGAGTTACGGACCTGGTGGACGATGCACTTTTGCACCCGTGTTTCCGGGTAAGCGGCGCCGATGGCTTCTGTAAACCCGGTCAGGTTGTCCACCGAAGTGATAAGGATGTCTTGTACGCCCCGGTTCCTGAGTTCGTTTAGTACGCTGAGCCAAAATTTAGCTGACTCGTTTTCGCCGATCCAGATGCCAAGTACGTCCTTGGTGCCGTCCAGGTCGATGCCGATTGCCATGTAGGCGGCCTTGTTGACGATCTGGCCGTCCTGCTTGACCTTGAAGTGAATGGCGTCGAGGAAGACAACGGCATAGACGCATTGCAGCGGCCGGTTTTGCCACTCCTTAATCAAGGGCATGATTTTATTGGTGATATTGGAGATCAAGGCCGGCGAAGCCTCGATACCGTACAAGTTTTGCAGATGGTCCTGAATTTCGCGGGTACTTACGCCTTTGGCGTAAAGGGCGATAACCTGGTCTTCGATACCTGTTACGCTCTTTTGGTGTTTCTTGACGACAAGGGGGTCAAATTCGCCTTCGCGGTCACGGGGGATATCCAGCTCCACGTCGCCGAATTCGCTGCGCACCGTCTTGGGGCTATGGCCGTTCCGGCGGTTTGACTGTTCCGGCGTCCGTGAACCGTTTTTCTCATAGCCAAGGTTTTGGTCCATTTCCGCTTCGAGCATTTCCTGCAATACGCCGCCGAACATGTCTTTTAGCAGGCGCTGGACGTCCTCCGGGGTTTTAAGGTTCTCTTCCTTGATGAGGCTACGCATCTGTTCCCGACTGAGCAGTTGCTTTTTAGGTTCTTTTGGCATGTGCTTCCCCTGCCTCTCTTTCCCATTTTACCGGATTTTCTATGGGAAAGGGCAAAAGCACAATTTATTTTACAGACTCGTTCTTTTGTATCATTACTGCCTCCGCCTTCCTCTCCTACAACGAAAGAAACTATCAGCCTACATAACGTTACATTTACTCGAATAAAGTCCCCGTTTTCCCCCATAATAAATTTTCGAGATTTTCATCTTTTAAAGTAGTAAGTGCTTTGAAAATCGGAGTACCTCTAATACACGCACCAATAAAGAAGAATTGAACACAGGACTTGCATTTGAAATAATGGCACACAGTGTAGTGTGACTCTCTATCTAGATGATATAAAACATCATTTATTGGACAATCTCCAGCAAAAAGTACAATTCTCTTTTGCCTTTCTATCTCTCTCAACATCATCAATAATGGCATATAGTTATAATGCGGTTCGTGTTGGGCTGCTTCGAATACAGATTTTATAAACTCACATGTTTTACACATTGTACTTCTCCCACATCCTGACATACCTTATGCCATTTGGATGATTCTTCTTGTAATATTCTCCGCTTATTGCCCCCTCCCTCTCCCACACACCAAAACCCCGGCCGTGCGGCCGGGGTTCATCATCTTTTCTGCCTTTGTCGGCTTGCGGGGTTGGTTCAGCTATCCCTCTCCCTGCCGGAGTGTATGGCGTTTGTCTGATTTATTTATACTCGACGCATTCGGACTTGCCCACGACGGAGTGGCCCCATACTCCTGCGCCTATGCCTATCCATTCTTCCACGTTGCCGCAGGCGTCGCTCAGTTCTTTCTGCGAAAAGTAAAAGCCCGCTTTGGCAGCCTGTTCTAAAAACTGCGGCACGTTTTTGCACGCTTTCAGTTGCTCGGAATACGCTTTATCCGTCCTCGCCTGTTTGAGAAAGGCTGTTGCCGCTTCCATGCTCATTAGTTTCTACCCCCAATTAATTTTATCAACTTCTGTAAGTATATCACGGTATTGGCAAATATATATTAAAATTCACAACAACTGACCGTAATATATCCATTTTCCGCTGCCACCTGTAGGGGTTTCAGTTCGCGCTGAGTTTGTCGATCGCCCATTGGGCGGCGTCGCGGACGAGGGGGTTTTCGTTGTCGAGGGCTTTTTTCAGCGCCGGGATGTGCGACGGGTCGCCGGTGTTGCCGAGGGCGATGGCGGCGTTCCGCCGGAATACGTCCAGGTCCCGGATGTAGTTATACATGATGGGATAGACGACCGCGCGGTAATAGTCCTCGTCCAGCAGCAGCATCCGCTCCAGGTCGAAGTCTTTTTTCAGCTCCTCCAGGTACGGCTCTTTTCTTGCCGCCTTCGCCAGCACCTTCCTGTTGCGGGGGCAGGCGAGCTGGCAGGCGTCGCAGCCGTGAATCCTCGTGTCGATGCCTGCGCGTAGTTCGTCGGGGATAACCGTGCTTCTCATGTTGTTCATCAGCACGCACTTCATCGGCAGCAGCCTTCCCGCCTGGGCTATCGCCTGGGTGGGGCAGGCGTCCATGCACTGCCGGCAGTCCGGCGGGCATTTGCGGGTTACCGTCGGTTCGTCGTATTCCAGCTCCGTATCGACCAGGAAGGTATACAAGGTGATGAAGGAGCCGTCCTCCTCGGTGTAGGCGAAGTTATTCTTGCCGTAGGTGGTAACCCCGGCCCGCGCGCACGCCATGCGCTGGGGCACGTCGATCCCGCCCTCGTACACGGCGATGCCCAGGGACTTGATGAAATTCTTGAACTCGTTTGCCCGCAGGCCTGAGACGGACTCGTTCAGCGGCCGGTACGAGCGGCTCAGATAGATGCGGCCCACATGCGCCGTCAGCTCCTCGGGGAAAAGGATATCGCCGTAACCGTAGACGGCGCAGATGATGGCTTTCCCCTCCGGGTAAAACGTGCCGGGGCGGCAGCCGTCGATCAAGTACCCCGCGCCGGGGTTGTTGATCCAGGGAGCGTAGTCGGGGCGGGCTTTCAGCTCCTGCTCGTACTCGGGGAAATCCGCCGCGGTGGTGACGCCGACCTTGGAAAACCCCAGCTCCAGGGCTTTCAGCTTAATTTTCCTCGTCAGTGCCTTTTTATCCATAGCGACCATCCTTCTATGCCATTTTATTCCACATTGCTTGCCTTATCTCTCATACGCCGGACAGCCGCGAAACTCCTTTCCGCACCGCCAGCTATCTTTCGTTTCCCAGGCATTTCTCCGTCTTTTCTCCGGCGTTACCCTGCCGCTTCGCCGGCGTTTATCCGTCATTTTCCCGCCCCACGCTAAAACCCCGGCCTACCGGCCGGGGTCGTCGTACGCTTATGGTGCGGCGCGGCGGGTGGCGCGCGCCGGCTCAGCCGATGCCGAGCATGATGGCCAGCCCCACCGCGACCACCGCGGCGAAGATGCACCCCTCCACATACTTGCTGTTGTACTTTTTCACGCAGACCACCGAAAACACGCCCGCTAAAACCGCGACAGTCAGAAGAGCAAGCTGAATCTTTGTTGTCGTTGCCACATCCTTACCCTCCCTTGCCGCCTCATCACACAAGTTATTGTACCACGTACGCCCGCTTTCCGACAGCCCCACCCTCTCTCGCCGCCGGCGGGCCGCAAAAACCGCGCCGCGTCACTACCGCCAGGGCGGCGAGTATGGTAAAATACTACATGAGGTGATTATATGTCGACTAAATTATGCAAACCCGTCCTAAAACAACTGGTTCAGGAGATCGACAAAGCCGTTTTCCGGGCCGAGTCCAGCATGGGCGCCGTGCTCAAGGCCCTTACCGAGGAACTGCCGGAAGTAGCCGTGTCCGAGGAAGAATGGAACAAGCTTGACGAACAGGCGCAGGCGGCAACGATCCAAAAAGCTAAAAAAGCCCTGCTGACGATCGGCTAGCCGCCGGTCCTTCCCGTTGCCCGCATACCCCGGCCCCCAGGCTTGAGGCCGCCGAAAGCTTAAGACACCGCCCGCGCAAACGCCTAATAAGCGCAGGGAAAAAGAAAGGCCCGACACTCGTCGGGCTGTTCTATTGCGCCTTCATTTGCGCCTGCGCCATCGCCCGTCTGACGAAGACCAGGTCCGCGGGGCCAAGATCCACGTAGTGGACTACGCCGTCGAGAAATATGCCGGCGGAAATGGTCCTGGCGGTTGCGACAAGGTCGGCGAATTTTTTGCCGGCCTGCTTTTCGTCGATGAAAACATAGGTAACGTTGGCCTTGCCGCTCGGCGCGCGGACAGTTTTCGAGCGGGTGTAGGCCGCCGTTATCGTCTGGCCGTCGGCGACGAGGATGCGGCCGTTTGTGGCCGTGGCGGGCATGAGCGAGGTTATGATGAAGACGTCGCCGAAAGACCGGTAGTCGCAGACATAGCCGACCTTGAGCCGCTTGCCGCTTTTCACCGGCCTGTCCTGGGCGTCGTAGGTCGTCGCTTCCCTGATGCCGAAGTCGACGACGGTCCGGTAGTCGTCTGAAACGGCGTCTTTTTCCTCGAATATTATCGGCGTCTGGTCGGCCACCGGCCGGGCATGAGCCGTGGCGGGCCTGGCCGCCTCCTTCTGAATCATAGCCTTCGGGGCCTGGGTGGCGGCCGGCTGGCTGCCGCAGCCGGCAAACGCGGCGGACGCCAGCAGCACCGCGAGCGGCATCGATAGCTTCCGGTACATTACGTCAACTCCGTTTTATAAGATACTTCCAGTATAGCACCCTTTTCGCCCCTGTTCATTATGTTAATTTTTATCCCGCGCAGGAAAATATTGGGCAGGCCCGCGCCGCCGCCGTCCGGGGTTGCTTATTCGCCCGTCGTTCATATCATATAAGAAAAAACGGCGGTGAGACGATGGAAGCGGCCATCCTCCTGGCGATCGTCGCGACGCTTTTGGTGCTGGTCATAGTAATCCTGCTGCTGCCGTGCGCCCTCCCCTGCGGCGGCTGAGGCGGCGGCCATGGACATAAACAAGCTCGACCCCAACTGCGTGGGGCTTCTAGGCACATTGGTGAGCGCGGTCGGCGACCTGCTCCAGGGCATTTCGTCCGAGCTTCAGCTGCGCCAGGACAAAGAGGAGCAGCAGCAGACCAAGGCCAGGGACGAAAAGCTGGCCAAGCTCGAAGACGAGGTGAACGACCTCAGGGAGGAACTCGCCGCGCTGAAAAAAAAGCTCGCGAAATGAATTTCCGCCCAGGCAGCGCAAAAGCCCCGCGTGCCGTTCGCCAACGGCCGCGGGGCCGCTATATTCCGGGGCTGCACCAAAGTCACACCCGCCGCGCCCGTCAGCGCTGCTTGGGTTGCTTGGGCTGCTTCGGCAGCGCCTTCAGCACCACCTTATCGCCCTCTAACGCCGCCTTAAGCGCGTAATCGACGATACCCTGCTTATAAAGGTTAACCTTGAGCGTCAGGAGCGCCTTGCCCACCTCCTCCTGCAGCTCGGGGGTGAAAAACTCCGCCCAGGCCGGCTTCGGGGCCTCCTTCTTCGCCGTCTTCGCGGCCGGCGCGGCCGGCTCTTCCGCCGTCCCGTCGCTCAGATGCTCGAAGCTAACCGCCTCGCGCACCCCGGCGAACATCTCCGAATCATGGCGGTTTTTCGGTATCTTGGCCATACTCTTGCTCTCCTTAGAAAAATAATATCGTCGCCATTCACAGCAGCACGACCGTGATCCCCGCGTTGCCGCGCTCAAAATCGCGGTCGCGGCTCAGGTCGGGGTAAGCGTCCAGGATCCTGCGGGCCCCGGCGTCGAAAATGCTCCAGTCCTCGCCCGCCACCGCCTCCTTGATCCCGCCCCGGCGCTTGCGGTCCGCCAGGGCCGCGCGGACGCCGACCCGCAGCTTGCCGCCCACGCCGCTTGAGCCGTAGCCGTGGATTATCTTGACAACCTTCGCCCCCTGAGCGCGGGCGCGGATAAGCTCCCCGCCCAGCCGGTGGGTCGCCTGTTCGACGGACGGCATGCCCAGTTCCAAGTTGATGATTACCATCTTTGTCGCCATAATGTCCTGTTCCGCCCGTTCCCTGCGAATTCCTGCCCCGCCGCGAAGCTTACCGCCCCAGGACGGAGAAGGTATGGCCGCACCACTCGCGCGTCTCGCGGAACACCTCGGCCAGCAGGTGGCCATAAACCGCGCCGGCGACGGCTTTGGCGTCGTCCCGGTAGGCGTCCCAGTCAGGCTCGGCGAGCGGCGCTTCCAGCCGCGTCACCACCGTGAAGCCGCGCCACCTGAGGCAGCGATAATCTCCGGCCAGCTCGGCCGACAGCTCCGCCGCCCCTGCGGCCATCGCCACCTTCGGCCACACTTCCCCGACCGTCGTCCAAGCCCCGGGCGCCACCAGCAGCACATCAGGCCGCCTCGGCCGCCCGTCCTCGTCCGCCCCGGCGACGAACGCCGCGAACCCGCTCTCCAGCCATGCCGCCCCGGCGTCCGGCCCCGCGAGGCACATAACGCTAAACCGCTTCAAACCAGGTTCCCCTATTCTTCATAAATCATCTTCACCGTCATCCCGCCGTCCACCACAAGATTAGAACCCGTGATGAAGCCGGCGTCCGCCGATACGAGGAACAGACAAGCGGCGGCGATGTCCTCCGGCCGCCCCACCCTGCCGGCGGGATGCTGCTCGTGATCCACGGGGCGCAGAGCCGCCGGCCGGCGCACCCGGCCTTTCTTAAGCAGGCTGGTGTCGATCCAGCCCGGGCTTATGGCGTTGACCCTGATGCGCCGCGACCCCAAGGTTACGGCCAGCGAGCGGGTAAGGGCGAGCAGCCCGCCTTTGGCCGCGTCGTAGGCGTGCCAATCCGGCTCGGACATGAGAGCGCGGGTCGAGGCGATGTTGACGACGGCTGACCCCGCCGTCAGCAGCGGCAGGGCGTACTTCACGACAACGAACGGCCCGCGCAGGTTGACGGCGATCACCGCGTCCCAGGCGGCCAGCGGCGCGTCGAGCGGCGTCGGGCCTGAAATTCCGGCGTTGTTTATGAGCGCGCCGAGGCTGACGCCGCGCCCGGCGAGGTCCTCGCAGGCCGCGGCGACCGCCCGTTCGTCGCCGACATCGACGCCGTACAGCAGGCAATCGCCCCCGGCGGCGGCAATCTCGGCCCGCGCCTCTTCCCCGGCTTCGCCGTCGCGCTCGAAAATCGCCACGCCCCAGCCACGGCCGGCGAACGCCCGGGCCACCGCCCGGCCGATCCCCTGCCCACCGCCAGTGACGAGGACAAACTGTTTATCGTTCACACTTTCCCATCCCTTCCGTCGCGGCGCGGGCGGCGAAATTATTGCCGCAGAACTTCGAGCGCCGCGGCCAAAGCATCGTCACTCCCGAACGCGCCGGCCTTGGTGACCACCTTTAGGCCGTCCCGGCGGCCGCCCTGCAGCTCGCCCAGCGGGATGCCGGGGGCCACCTCGCGGATCACTCTGATGCCCGTCGCCCCAAGGGCCAGGCACACCGCCACAGCGATATCGCCGCCGGTAAGCACCAAGCCGCTGGGCGACGCGTCCTCGGCCAGCCGCTGGCCCATCTCGCCTAAAGCGCCGGCGACGAGATCGCCGGCCTGCTGGCCGTTGAGACCCAGAGCCTCCGCCTCGCGGCGGGTGGCGGCGACAATGTCGTCACTGTAGCCTGACGCCAGCACGGCGTTTTTCCCCTCCCGCATGGCAGCGGCCGCCGCCGCGCAGCAGCGCTCGATCTCGGCCTTGCGCCCGGCGTCCGTGAGCAGCGCGGCGGGGGTGACCATTATATACGCCACGTCGGGCCGCTCGCTGAGCTTGGCGACCTGGCTGCGGGTTACGTTGGAGACGCTGCCGGCGATCACCGCGACCGGGCCGGAGCGCTTCGCGCCGCTCAGACCGAGGGCGGCGGGCAGATGCTCGGCCAGCCCGGCCGACCCCACCCACAACGTCCCCTGCCCCCGGGCGGCGATCGCCGCGGCCAGATCCCTAAGCTGCTCATCCCGCCAGGCGTCGCAGACCACGACCTCCACCCCGTCAGCGGCCAGCCGCGCCAGTTCGGCGGCGATCGCCGCCTCGCCGGCGGACATGACCTTCAGTCCCACTTGCCCGACTTTGCGCCTGGTCTGGGCCGCCAGCAACGCCGGGACATACGATTCCTTCACAGGCATCTTCGGGTCGCGGGCGATTTCGCTGGCCTCGATGGGTACGCCGTTCAAAAGGTGCAGCCCGCCGACCGTTATCCGCCCGTTCTTGGGGAAAGCCGGCGCCGCCACGGCCAGCTTGAGCCCGCACGCGTCCATGATGGCGTCGATCTGCGGACCGAGGTTGCCGCGGAGGGTGGAGTCGACCTTCATGTAGACGGCGCCGACGCCGCCGGAGCTTACCAGCCGGGCGGCCTCCGCCGCCCGGGCGTAGGCTTCGCCGGGCGGGACGGCCCGGCTGCCGATGTCGACGACAACGACGTCGGAAGCCGCGTCGCTACTGAATTGACGGGCATCGAGCAGAACGACGGTCGCCAGGCCCTGCTTGGCGAACTGGACGCCGGTGTCGTTGGCGCCGGTGAGGTCGTCGGCGATTACGGCTATCACGGCCATGTTTTCACCCCTCTGACATTTTCGTACATTAGCGAACATCTCAGCGTACATTTTCCCTGGCATTTCTCAGCCCTGCCATTCTTACGTTAGCTGACAAACACCCCGTTCCGGGGGCAGAAGAGCCGGCGGGCAGCAGTCGCCGGCCATTTTATGTAAAATTATGGTTTACTTGTCGCCACGGCCGCGGCAGCTTTCGAGGTTGTGGACGTGGACGTGCTGGCCGGGCAGGATGTCGCGGGTGGCGAGGCCGATGGTTTCGCCGTACTTTGTGACCGCCTCGCCGCGCTTGATCGCGCGGAGGGCGAATTTGTGGCCGAAGGGAATTTTCTCGACGACGGTGGCGGTCAGTTTTTCGGCCCCGCTGTCAACGGTCACGGTGACGCCGGGCTCGACGGCTTCGACGACGGTGCAGACGTTGTCGGCCGGGTTCATTACGATCGCGCGCATTGCTTTTCCCCTCCCGTCACATCGTCGGGCCGACGCGGTTGATGGCGAAGTCGTTGAAGCCGAGGATTTCGGCCTTGGCGAGCTTGCCGGAGGCGACGGCGAGCATTTCGGCGTAGATACGCTTCCCGACCTGGGCGACCGTCTCGTCGCCGGTGACGACGGTGCCGGCGTCGAGGTCGATGTTGTCGTTCATCCGGTGATAAAGAGGGGTGGTGGTGGAGACCTTGACGGTGGGGGCGATGGGCGAGCCGCAGCAGGTGCCACGGCCGGTGGTGAAGACTACGAGGTGGCAGCCGCCGGCGACCATGCCGGTGAGCTGCTCGATGTCCTGGCCGGGGGTGTCCATCCAGACAAGCCCTTTACGGGTTACCGGGGCGGCGTAGTCGATTACGTCCTGCAGGGGCCGCGTGCCGGCTTTGTAGATGCAGCCGAGGGATTTCTCCTCGATGGAGGACAGGCCGCCCTCGATGTTGCCGGGGGTGGGCTGGCCGCCGCGCATGTCGACGCCCATGCCGGTGGCGAGGGCTTCGCAGCGGTTTATGACCTCGTAGCAGCGCCGGGCGACCCGTTCGTTGACCGCGCGGGCGGCGACGAGGTGTTCGGCGCCGATTATCTCGGTGGTTTCGGCAAGGATGACGGTGCCGCCGGCGTCGATGAGCAGGTCGCTGGCCACGCCGAGGGCGGGGTTGGCGGATATGCCGGAGCAGGCGTCGGAGCCGCCGCATTCGGTGCCGAGGATGAGTTCGCCAGCGTCAACCGGCTCGCGGGCGAGCAGCGAGGCGGCGCCGACCATCTCCCGGGCGGCGCTCGCACCGGCGGCGGTGGCTTTGACGGAGCCGCCCTCGTCCTGGATGACGACGAGGTGGACGGGCTTGTAGGGGCACTTTTGCCGGATGGCGGCGGCGATGTCCTGGGCGCGGACGGTTTCGCAGCCAAGGCCGACGACGACTACGCCGTACACGTTGGGATGGGTGCCGTGGGCGACGAGGATGCGGGCGGTGCGGTCGGCGTCGGCGCCGAGCTGGGTGCAGCCGTGCTGGTGCTCGACCCAGACGGTGCCGGCGACCTGCTGGGAGATGCCCCGGGCGACGCGGTTGGCGCATACGACCGACGGGATGACGAGCACGTGGTTGCGGATGCCGACCGTGCCGTCCGGGCGGCGGTAGCCGTGAAACTGCATTGATATCACCTCAAAAATGCATTTCTGGCCGAGGTTAACAGGAAGACGCGGTTTATTTAAACGAGTCGTAGATTTGCTTGTATTCCGGCGTCGGCGGGATGGTCTTGTAGATGTAAAGGTGGACGCCGTTGGGGTCGTCGACGACGAAGCTGCGCTCCCCCCAGGGTTTGTCGACAAGGCCCTGGACGATTTTGAGACCGGCGTCCCTGAGGCGGCGGTATTCGGCGTCGGCGTCGTCGACTTCGAAGGAGATGATGAGTCCCTTGTTGAAGAATTCGCCCGCCTCCCGCTGCGGCAGGGTGAAGCTGATGCCGACGGCGAGGTCGCCGGGGGCGAGGAGTTCGATGTACCAGTCGCTTTCGTAGACGAGCCGGAAGTCGAAGTGCCGCATGTAAAATTCCTTCGATTCGCGGAGTTTGTTGGTGCTGATGGTGGAGTCGACCCGTTTGATTTTCATCCCGTTTCCTCCTTGCTGTCGTGGCTATTGCGGCTGCAGGCGCCCTTCGGCGGCGAGCAGCCGGCTGTATATCCCGTAATCGCCGGCCGAGTGGAGCACGAAGCGGATTTCGGCCAGCGGGTATGGCGCGAGGGCGGCGAGGACGGCGGCGATGGCGACGGGGGCGGCGGCCTCGATGGGGTAGCGGTAGGCGCCGGTGCTGATGGAGGGGAAGGCCAGGGTGCGGAGCCCGCGCCCGTGGGCGAGACGCAGGCTGTTGGTGTAGCAGGCGGCGAGCAGTTCGGGGTCGGACGGGCGGCCGCCGTAGACCGGGCCGACGGTGTGGATGACGTAGCGGGCGGCGAGGTTGCCGCCGCCGGTGATGACGGCCTGGCCGGCCGGACAGCCGCCCTGGCGGGCGCGGATGACGTCGAGCTCGCGCATGATGGCCGGGCCGCCCCGGGCGTGGATGGCGCCGTCTACGCCGCCGCCGCCCGCGAGGCGGCTGTTGGCGGCGTTCACTATGCCGTCGACGTCCTGGACGGTTATGTCGCCGAGGAGGGCGGTGACGAGCGTGTCGCGGAACTTCGCTTTCATGGGTTCCTCCCTTCCCCCAGCCAGCGGCGCAGGAGCGGGGGCAGGATGATCAGGATGAACAGCAGGCGGAACATATGGTAGCCGACGACGACCGAGACGTCGCCGCCGACGAGGATGGCGGTGAGGCCCATCTCGGCCATGCCGCCGGGGGCGGCGCTGAGGAAGGCGGTGGCCCCGCTGGTGGGGATGGCGGCTGCCAGGCCGTAGCCGATGAGCAGGGAGACGACGAGGAGAACGGCGACATTGGCGAAGGTGTAGGCGAGGATTTTCCGCCATTTGCCGCTGCCGGCGAAGTCGATGGCGCTGCCCATGTAAGCGCCGACGGCTATCTGGGCGGCGTTGAGCAGGGGCTGGGGCACGACGGGCGGCGGGAAGCCGGCGACAACGAGCGGTGCGGTGGCGAGCACCGGCCCGAGGAGGTAAGGGGTGGGGAAGCCGAGGCGCGCCGCCAGCAGGGCGCCGACGACGACCGCGGCGATGTAGGGCAGGGCGGCGGCCGGGTCGGCGACGGCCGGGACGGCCGCCGCGGCGGGGCCGGCGGCGCCGCCGGCCGACAGGCCGTGGGTGACGAGGAAGGGAACGGTGAAGACGGCGGACAGCATCCTGATCGTCTGCATGACGGTGACGACCGTGGCGTCTGCGCCGGCGATTTCCTCGCCGAGCACGACCATCTGCGACAGGCCGCCGGGGACGGTGGCGAGGACGCAGGTGGCGAGGCTGAGGCCGGTCTGACGGTGGGTGATGTAGCCGGCCGCCACGCTGGCGAGGATGAGCACGACCGTCATGCCGAGCATGAGGTGTATTTGGGAGAGGATGTAGAGGCCGACGGCGGCGGTAAAGGGCCGCCCCATTATGTGACCGAGGACCATCAGGCCGGCGTTGCGCAGCTTCACGGGCCAGCAGACCCTCGCTGGCGCGACCCGGCCGAGGACGATGACCGCCGTGAGGGGGCCGAGCATCCACGGCAAAGGGCTGTGAACGCTATAGAACAGCAGGCCACCCGCGACCGCGGCCGCCAGGGTGACGAGGAAGTTTTTCACCATGTTTTCACCGTGTGTGTTTTGCTAACATTATTGTGCGCGATCTTTCTCTCTATACTATTTTGGCCCGCATGCCCAAACTCCTGCGCCGAAATAGGAAAAAACCGCCATGATCCAGCGGTTTCCTGAACAAGCCATGGTTATATTGCTCGTTCTTCAAAAAGTGCAGGCCGTTCAGGGCCGCCAGGTGCAAGGCGCACCGGAGAGCACGGCCGGAGGCGTACTTGGTTGCGTACGCCGAGGAAGGGTTCGAGGAGCAACGCCGCAATGGCGGTCATCGACGGCCTGCCCCGGCAGCAGCGACAATTACTCGCCGCCGTCCATACTGTACCCAAATCTCTCTCTTATAAACTCGATGAACACCGCCGCTATCACCGGGTCGAACTGGCTGCCGGCGTTCCGCCAGATTTCGCGGACGCATTCGCCGAGGGGGACCGGCGTCCGGTAGCAGCGGGACGCGGTCATGGCGTCGAAGGCGTCGCAGAGGGCCAGCATTCTGCTGAAGAGCGGGATTTCCTCGCGGGCCAGGCCGTCGGGATAACCGGTGCCGTCCCAGCGTTCGTGGTGGTGGCGCATGATGCCGACGATGGGGTCCACCCCGTCGACCCCGGACAGCATGGCGGCCCCGTCGGCGGCGTGGAGCCTCATTATCTTGAATTCCGCGGGCGTAAGGCGGCCGGGTTTGGTGAGGATGTTTTCCGGAGTCTTTATTTTGCCGACGTCATGCACGACGCCGACCATGTAAGCGAGGTTGATCTCGTCGGAGTCCATCCCCATCTGGCTGGCAAGCCCCGCCATGAGGTCGGCGACGTGCTCGGCGTGCATGGCGGTGCTGGGGTCGCAGTAGTATATCTGTCGGCAGAAGTCTTCGATGGCTTCCATGTTGACCTGCTCGATGAGCGGACGGCCGGCCGGCTTTTTACGCTTCACGTCGTCACCTTTCGTACCGCGGCCCGGAACCTGGTCGGGGCTACGGGAATCGGTCGCACAATCTTAGCGATTCAACATTTAGCCTGTTATTTCCTGCACATTTCGACAAATCGTCCCTGCCATTTTTCGCCGCGACATGCCGGGGCGCATATCATGAAGAGGGAGGTAGATGCACGTGGCTTCGCAGGAAGCGGATGAACTGACGCTGCTGGCCGCCGCCACGGCGTTGGCGCTGGCGCAGGGCAAAAAAGCGGGGGAAGTCGGCGTAATGTCCGGCTTCGTGGGAGCCATCGCCAATAATCTGGCTTTGCTGGCGGTGGTGCTGGCGACCGAGGAGGCGGCGGCGGCGGAAGCCAAGGCGAAAAAGGCGGAAGAGAGCCTGGAGGAGAGGCTGAGGCTGATCGAGGAGCGGCTGGCGGCCTGCTGCGAGGGGAAGGGACAAAAGTAGCACCCGCAGGTTGTTGCGGGTGCTTTGTTTGATGTTACAATACTAAAACGCCGCCGGGTTTCATGATTTCTACTTTGACGCCTTTGAAGCGGGTTTCGACGGCTTTTTTGAAGGCTGCGGGGTCCTGTTTGATGAGGGCGTGGGTGTTGTAGTGCATGGGGACGACGATTTTGGGGGTGAGCATGCCGACGGCTTCGACGGCGTCGTCGGGGCCCATGGTGTAGTTGTCGCCGATGGGCAGGAGGGCGCAGTCAATCTTCTCCAGCCGGCCGAGGAGGGCCATGTCGCCGAAGAGGGCGGTGTCGCCGGCGTGGTAGACGGTGACGCCGCGGAGGTTGACGATGAAGCCGGCGGCGTGGCCGCCGGCGACGCCTGAGCCGTGGATGGCGGTGGTGACGCGGACGTAGCCGAAGTCAAAGGCTTTCTTGGCGCCGATGTGGACGGAGATGACGTCGCAGCCCTGGTCTTTGAGCATGCGGGCAATTTCGGCGGTGGCGACGACTTTGGCGCCGGTGCGCCTGGCGATGGCGACGGTGTCGCCGAGGTGGTCCTGATGGGCGTGGGTGACGAGGATGTAGTCGGCTTTGATGACGTCGGGCGAAGCGGCGGCCTGCGGGTTGCCGGTGAGGTAGGGGTCGATGAGGATGGTGGTGCCGCCGCTGGTGAGCTGGAAGGCGGCGTGGCCGAGGAAGGTGACGGCGGTTTTGCCGCCCGGACCGGCGGGGGCGGCGGCGGCCGGCGCGGCGGCGAGGATGAGGGCGAGGCCGAGGACAAGGGCGAGCAGCTTGCTGCGCATGACTGAGCCTCCTATGTATTTGATTTTGGTTTCGCGGACAATACATCGTCGGGCGAAGGTTGCCGCGCCGCTCGCGTGTCTGCGGATGTACGCGCTGTAAGACTTGCGCCGACTCAGCCGTACCGGCGCCAAACGGGCGTCCATGCCCGTTGTCGCCTCGCCCGACCGTCCATGGTCGGGCGTACGGTTTCGTTCGCAACTTGCTGCGTCAACAGCGCGTACCATCCTCCGCCAATGCTCGCTTGCGCGGCAACCTCCGCCCTCTTTTACAAACCAAAGATGCACAACAATGGATAGCCGCGGCCGTTCAGAAGGCCCCAGATGCTAGGCGGCTCCGAGGACGCGAGCGAAGACAGTACACGGGAGTACGGCGAGCGAGCGCCCGCAGGAACAACAACGCAGATGGGGCCTTATCAACGGCCGATCCTGTTTAGCAACCAAGCCATGTTTTCGCCGATGGACCGCATATTCGCCATCCCTTCCTCGTCGTTGGCGACATCGCCGATTTCGCGGCCGTAGACCATGTTCCAGTAGGTGGCGCCGACGAGGATCATCTGGTTCAGGTGGAAGAAGTGGTTGATGGTGTCGAAGGTGTGGGTAGCCCCGCCCCGCCGGACGGCGGTGACGGCGGCGCCGGCTTTGTGTTTGAAGAGGTAGTCGTTGCCGCGCGCTACGTAGCCGGACCGGTCGATGAGGGCTTTCATTTCGGCGTTGACGTCGGCGAAGTAGGTGGGCGAGCCGAGGATTATGCCGTCGGCGGCGATCATTTTGGCGATACAGTCGTTGACGAAGTCGTCGGCGATGACGCAGCGGCGGTCGCGGTTTTCGCGGCAGGCGCCGCAGGCCATGCAGCCGCGCACCGGGCGGCCGCCTACCTGGAGGAGTTCGGTTTCGATGCCGTGTTTTTCGAGTTCGCCGAAGACGGTTTTGATGAGGAGGGCGGTGTTGCCGTCCTTGCGGGGGCTGGTGTTGATGCCGATTACTTTCATGGTTGGTCGCTCCTTCGCGTTTTTTTGGGGGCCGGTCAGCCGGTAAGGGTGACGCCGACGAGACGGCCGACGGCGTAGGTGGCGCCGGCGGCGGCCAGACCGAAGAGGGTTTGGCGCAGGCCGGCATAGAGGACGGGTTTGCCGGTGAAGAGGGTGATGGCGGCGCCGATGGCGAACAGGCCGGCGGCGCTGGCGGCGGCGCTGAGGATTATGGCGGCCGTGCCGCCGGCGAAGAAGAAGGGCAGGACGGGGAGAACGGCGCCGACGGCGAAGAGGAGGAAGGAGGTGATGGCTGCTTCCCAGGCCGAGCCGCCGAGTTCGTCGGGGTCGATGCCGAGCTCGTCGCGGGCGAGGGCATCAAGGGCGGTGGCGGGGTCGGACATGAGTTTTGCGGCGAGGAGACGGGCGGTTTCTTGGTCGAGGCCGCGCGCCTGGTAAATGAGGACGAGTTCCTCGGTTTCCTCCTCGGGCATGGCGGCGATTTCGTAGCGTTCGGTGGCGAGCTGTTTTTCGTAGAGTTCACGCGAGCTCTGAACTGATATCCATTCGCCGAGGGCCATGGAGATGGCGCCGGCGAGCAGGCCGGCGAGGCCGGTGAGAAGGATGCCGCTGCTGGCGATTTCGGCGCCGGCGACACCCATGACGAGGTTGAAGTTGGAGACGAGGCCGTCGCTGGCGCCGAGGACGGCGGCCCGGAGGGCGTTGCCGCCGGCGGCGCGGTGGCGGCCTTCCATGCGGGCAAGGAGGCTGCCTTCCATGCCGGCGCCGTGGGAGGTGCGGTTTATCTGCTGGAGGAGGACGGCGTGGGAGCGCTCTTCGGCAACCATGCCGACAGCCTCGGGCTGGGCGGCGTAGCCGGCCGAGGCCTGACGCTCGGTGGCGGCGAGGGTGGGCATGATGAGCTCGGGGCCGAAGCGGTTCGCCAGCCAGATGAGGGTCCGGGTGCGCCAGTCGGGCCGGAAGGGCTTGACCGCGCCGCCGGCGGCGGCGATGCGCGCGGCCCATTGGTCGGCGTGTTTGGTTTCGGTGGCGGCGAGACGCCGGTATACTTCGGCCAGCCGGGGGTCGGCCTCGCGGGCGGCGAGAGCGGTGTAGAGGGCGGCGCTGTTTAGTTCGTCTTCGCGGTTGTCCTGGAAACGCTTAATGTCGTCAGCTATAACGGTCATGTTCATTCCTCCAGGGGCTAAAGTATCTCTATTTATTTTATGTAATCTAACAATTGCCTGCCCCTAGAGCAAGTATTTTTTGTAGTTCTTCGGCGGTTAAGTCTTCTTCGGTATATAGCGGAATTCCCTTCTCAGCTAAGGCGGCGGCGGCGACGCCGTCTCCGTCCTTTACGACGCGGGTGAAGCTGCCGTCGTAGATGCGGCCGACGCCGCAGGTGGGGCTGCGGGCTTTGAGGACGGCGGCGGCGATGGGGATGGCGCGGACGAGGGCGAGGGTTTGCCGGACGCCGCCGAGAAAGGCCGGGGTGAGGTCGAGGCCGTCGGCGGCGAGTATCTTGGCCCGGCCTGCGAGGACGTCTTGGCCGCTGCCGCCGACGATTTCGGCCGCCGGGCGGGGGGTGGGCAGGCCGCCGAGCTGTTCGGGGCAGACGGGCAGGCAGAGGCCGGCGGCCGCCGGGCCGAGGAGGGCCGGGCAGAGGTTGTGGCCGCCGTCGTAGCGGCAGGAGAGGCCGAGGAGGCAGGCGCTGACGAGGATCATGCGTAGACGCGCCGCAGGAGGGCTTCCATTTCTGCGGGGGTTACGGGGACGGGGTTGACGCGGGTGGCTCCCTGCATGGAGCCGGCGACGAGCTCGGGGAGGGCCGCGGTGAAGGTTTGCTCGTCGATGCCGGCGGCGCGGAGGGAGGCGGGGATGCCCAGGGTCTGATTAAGTCCGCGGATGGCGGCGATGAGGTCGGGGACGCCGCAGGCGGCGGCGAGGCGGCGGATACGGTCGCCGACCCAGGGGTCGCGGGCGTTGTATTCGAGGACGTGGGGCAGTAAGATGGCGTTGACGAGGCCGTGGCCGAGGTTCCAGAGACCGCCGAGGGAGTGGGCGATGCCGTGGGCGGCGCCGAGGCCGACGTTGCCGAAGGCGAGGCCGGCGAGGGACTGGAAGTTGTGGACTTTTTCACGGCTGTCGATGGTTTTGTCGCGGTAGGATACGGGGAGGTGCTCGAGGAGGCCGGCGGCGGCGCCGGCGGCCATGGGGCCGGTGAAGTCGTCGATGTTGCGGTTGATGTAGCATTCGACGGCGTGGGTGAGGGCGTCCATGCCGGTTTCGGCGACGACGTTGGGGGGCATGGTGAGGGTGAGGTCGGCGTCGAGGATGGCGATGTCGGGGATGAAGGCGGGGGTGCGGAGGCCGATTTTGAGGTTTTGGTCGCGGAAGGTTACGACGGCCACTTTGGTGACTTCGCTGCCGGTGCCGGAGGTGGAGGGGATGGCGACGAGCCGGATGGCTTTGCGCGCGGCGGGCAGGGCGCCGGCGAGGGCGGCGGCGAAGTCGAGGCCGGGGTATTCGGTGAAGAGGGTCATTACTTTGGCGGCGTCGAGGGCCGAGCCGCCGCCTACGGCGATGACGAGGTCGGGGGCGAAGGGGCGCATTTGGGCTACGCCGGCGAGGACGGCTTCGGTGTCGGGGTTGGCGGGGACGCCGGCGTGGACTAGGGTGGCGCAGCCTTGGGCCTGGAGGAGTTTTTCTATTTTGGCGACGACGCCGGTTTTGATCATGGAGGAGCCGCCGGTGACTATGACGGCGCGGCGGGCGGGAACGGCCGCCAGGTGTTCGAGGGAGCCGCTGCCGGTGACGAGGGTCTGGCCGCCGAGGATGATTTCTTTCATGGGTGTTACCTCCTGTGAGTTGCCTTTTCCTGATTATTCCACGGCATGGCGAGCAATTTCCTGCCGCCTGGACGGAAAAAAGAAGCAGGTTGTCTGCTTCTTTTTTAATGTCCGCTATTATTCCGTTCGTGGTCGAGGAGCCACCGTTTTTTCTCAAGCCCGCCGCCGTAGCCGGTGAGGCTGCCGTCGGCGCCGATGACGCGGTGGCAGGGGATGAGGATGGGGAGCGGGTTGCGGCCGTTGGCGGCGCCGACGGCTCTGACGGCGGCTGGGTTGCCGACGGCGGCGGCGAGGTCGCGATAGGAGATGGCGGCGCCGTAGGGGATGGCTGTGAGCTCGGCCCAGACGGCGCGTTGGAAGGGTGTGCCGCTTGGCCGGAGGGGAACGGTGAAGCTGGTGAGGCGGCCGGCGAAGTAGGCGGCGAGTTCGTCGAGGGCTTGGAGGAGGCAGGGGGGCGCGGCGGGGTCGGGAGGGCCGGCCGCGGGTGCGAAACGGACGGCGATGATGCCGGCGGGGTCGGCGGTGACGGCGAGGGGGCCGATGGGGGTGACGAGGCCGGCGGTGGCTATTTGCTGCATGGCGCGGCCTCCTCTGTTTGGCACCGCCGCCAGGCGCGGGGCGAAAGGCCGGTGCGCGCTCTGAAGGCGGCGAAGAAGCGCGAGGGGGAGCCGAAGCCGACGGCGTAGGCTACGCCGGTGCCGGTGAGATGGCTGCCGGCGAGGAGGGCTTCGGCTTTGCCGATGCGGAGGGCGCGGAGGTAGTCCCGCGGGGCCTGGCCGGTGTGGTGTTTGAAGAGACGGGCTAGGTGTGAGCGGCTGAGGCCGATGCGGCCGGGGAGCTCGGTGAGGATGGCGGGGTTGTCGTATTCGGTTTCGAGGAGGAGGCGCGCGATGCGGATGAGGTCCTGGCCGGGGGCGAGGAGGGCGTCGGGCCGGCAGCGCTTGCAGGGCCGGTAGCCCTGGGCGAGGGCGGCGGCGGGGCCGGGGAAGAAGACGGTGTTTTCGCGGCGGGGCTGCCGCGATTTGCAGGAGGGGCGGCAGAAGACGCGGGTGGTGGTGACGCCGTAGCAGAAGTGGCCGTCGTAGGTTGGGTCGCTGGCGGCGACGGCTTGCCACATGGTTTCCGGGGAGTAGGTTTCCATGGCACACCTCGCATGTTTTTCTGTTTATAGGATACCATAGGGCGGCCGTTTTTGCGTCGCGGTTTGTGCTGTGTCATTCGCTGCCGGCCGCGGCGGCGCGGCAGGATTTGCCAACGGGCGGACAGAATAGCAGAATATAGAAGTGATTTTGTTGCGTGGGAGGACAAGATGCGCGGATTGATTATTGCTTTGATGATTGCCGGTTTGTGGCTGACGCCGCTTTCAGCGGCTGCGCAGACGATTGTTTTCGTGCCGTTCGATAATCGCCCGGTAAGCCTGGATTATGTTGTCGATACCGGGAAGGCGGCGGGGCTTGAGATTGTGACGCCGCCGGCGGCGCTGCTGGGGAGCCGGACGGAGCCGGGGAAACCGGAGGCGCTGTGGGCGTGGCTGGCTGATAATGTCCGCACGGCGGACGCGGCGGTGGTTTCGAGCGATGCGCTGCTGTACGGCAGCCTGGTGGCGTCGCGCCGGCATGATTTGCCTGAGGAGGTTATCAAGGAGCGGCTGGACCGCTTTTATGCTCTTAAGCTGGCGAATCCGGGGACGAGGCTGTATGTGTTCGGGACGATTATGCGGACGCCGCATATGAGCGCGGGCGGGGTGGAGCCGGATTATTACGAGGTGCACGGGCCGAATATTTTTCGTTTGACGGCGCTGCAGGATAAGGCGGAGACGGACGGGCTGACGCGCGGCGAGGAGGCGGAGCTTAAGGCTTTGCGGGCTGCGCTGCCTGAGGCGGTGTTGACCGACTGGTTTGCAAGAAGGGATAAGAATTTCGCGGCGAATGTGCGGTTGGTGGAGTATGCGCGCAACGGGATTTTCGCGTATTTCCTGCTGGGGCGCGACGATTGCTCGCCTTTTTCGCAGTCGCATCTGGAGTCGCGCCTGATCGCGGCTGAGACGGAGGGGCTACCGGCGTCGAAGTACGCGACTTTTCCGGGCGCGGATCAACTGGGGATGCTGATGATGGTGCGGGCGGCGAATAATGCGGCGGTGCGCATTCCGCTGGTGCGGGTTTTCTACGCGCCGGGGGCGGGGCCGGAGACGGTGCCGTCGTATGAGGATGTGCCGATCGGCCGGACGGTGAATGACCATGTGGTGGCGGCGGGCGGTCTGCTGCTGACGGGGACGGGTCCGGATCTGACGCTGGCGGTTAATACGCCGGAGAACGGGGTGACGCGCGAGGCGAACAGCGCGGCGAACCGCGGGCGGGTGACGGCGGCGGCGTATGTTTTCGCGGGTGAGGTGGCGGATGCTTTGGCCGGCGGCGAGCCGGTGGCGGTGGGGGACGTGGCGTATGCGAACGGTGCGGATAACGCGCTGATGGCCGAGTTTGTCCGCCGCGGACTGTTTTTCAGGCTTGCCGCGTATTCGGGCTGGAATACGGCGAGCAATACGCTGGGTTACGCGATCGGCCAGGGGCTGCTGGCGCCGCGGATGTCGGCGGCGGCGAAGGACCGCCTGCTGGCGACGAGGCTGCTGGACGACTGGGCGTACCAGTCGAATGTGCGGGGGGCGCTGGGGAAAGAGGTGCTGTATCCCGCGGGCGGCAACTGGTTTTATCTGAATGCGCTGGAGCCCCGCCTGACGGCGGAGGCGGACCGGCGGCTTAAGGCGTTCGCGGCGGCGAATTTCCCGGGGTATCCGGTGGACCGGCTGAAGGTCCGCTTCCCCTGGAACAGGATGTTCGAGGTGGATATCGAGTTGCCGTAGGGTATGAAAACGGCTGGCAGGACGCCAGCCGTTTTTTTGTTTGTCGTGTTTTTTTAGTAGCTGATGAGGGCGGCGAGGAGGAGGCCGGCGGATACGCTGAGGAAGGCGGAGAAGATGCCGACGGCGACGTTGCCCTGGGGGATTTCTTTGACGACGGTGAAGGGGGTGATGAGTTCGAATATGTAGAAGACGACGACCTGGAAGATGATGCCGATGAGGCCCCAGATGACGAGGTCGGCGAAGTTGACGGCATGGAAGACGGCCGAGGCGAGGACGAGGGACAGGCCGAGGATTTTGCCGCCGAGGTCGCAGGCGGCGGCTTGGGCTGCGCCCGCTTTGCGGCGGTCGTCGTCGCCGCCGCCGGCGATGAGTTGCTGCTCTTTGTAGGGGGTGGTGATCATGAAGAGGAAGATGCCGAGCCCGAGGAGGGGCAGGGCGATGCCGAGATAGCTGAGAAAGTTGACGATGTTTGCCCATTGGCTACCCAATGTGAATCAGCCTCCTTGTTGTTCGCCGTCACTCCGCCAGTCGGACGGGGACGAAGTATGCGAGGTCGTCGGTTATGAGGCCGCCCAGGCGGGCGACGACGGCGGCCGGTTGGCCGTTGACGATGAAGGAGCCCCAGACGAGCCGCCCGGCCTTGGGGCCCGCGAGGGTGGGCAGTTCGACTGTTTCGAGGTCCTGGTACTGCTGGTAGACCAGCGGCTGGTCCGTGTACTGCCGCTCGCGGTCGCAGTCGATTACGGCGCCGTCGGCGGCGTGGACGGCGACACCGCCGCCCTCCCGCCCGAGGACGGGTTTGGCGACATGGGGGCAGCGGCCGGCGAAGCGGTTTTCGCAGTAGGTGGGGAGCATGTGGGCGGCGATGGCGTCCTGCTCGGCGGCGGTGAAGAAGCCGCCGGCCTCGTGGAGGGACCAGACGAGGGCCTGGAGGGCTTTGCTCTGGGCGATGAGGGCGCCGGGGGGGTTGATGGCGGCGAGACGGCCGCGGGCGATGAGGCCGAGGACGTGGGCGCCGGTGGGGTAGCCATCGTCGTCGCGGTCGGCGGCGAGCAGACCGAAGGGGTGCAGGCGGTACCAGAGGTCGATGGGGATGAGTTCACCGTCCGCGAGGACGCAGAGGCGGTCCTGGTGGACGCGCAGGTCTTTGAGGGGCGCGAAACGGCCGCCGAGGCCGGAGGCTTTGAGCAGGTACCTGGCGGTGCCGGCGTCTTCGGCGTGCCAGTCGAGGGCGCTGAAGGCGACGCTGCCGGTTGGACAGCCGAGGGCGTGGTAGCGGTTGACTATTTGGCTGAAGGCCGCGGGCAGCATGGCTTCGAGGCCGGCGTTGGGGTCGGCGGCGTTGTGCCCGGCGCAGACCCGGCCGTTGACGTGGAAGGCTTCCACGACCCCGCCGGGGGTGTCGCTGTTGAATTCGAGCATTTTCCAGCCGCCAGGGGTGCGGGCGAAGTCAAACCGACCGATGAGGGTGGCGGCGTCGGGGAGCACGGCCATGCGCACGGCTTCGCGGGCCGCTTCGGGGATGCCGAGCTCGGCGAGCAGCTCGGCCGGGCCGTCCTGGACGATGCGGACGGTGCGGTCGAAGACGCTGCCGAGGACGGCGGTGGCGGCGCGGAGGTCCCGCAGTTCGCCGGGGGCGACGGCGTGGGGGACGGCGAGGGCGTATTCCTGGCCGTACAGCCAATCCCAGGAGAAGGTGCCTTCCTCCCTCAGGGGGCGGTAGATTTCTTCGCGGACGGCGGCGTAGTCCATCAGCCGAGGCCGCCGGTGAAGCCGCCGCCGATGCCGCCGCGGGCCTTGCCGCTCGATATCGTGGCGCCGCGGCCGGAGCCGGGGGTTGCCTGGCCGGGGGCGGCTACGCCGGAGCGGGTGCCGCCGAAGAAGAAGGGAACGCCGTAGAAGTGGCCGCCACCGGCGCGGGCCGGCATCTGTTCGCCGTCCTCGTCGCAGTAGCCGTCGCTGTTGCGGTCGATATGGGTATGTCCGGGGCGGCTTTGGCCGCCCGCAGAGCAGCCGGCGGTGACGGTCAGGAGGGCGGCCATGAACAGGCCCAGCAGCTTGGCGGTTTTGTCGGTGCGTTCCATAG
The DNA here is from genome assembly GCA_032334055.1 of Selenomonadales bacterium 4137-cl. Classification (NCBI taxonomy): domain Bacteria; kingdom Bacillati; phylum Bacillota; class Negativicutes; family Acetonemataceae; genus Anaeroselena; species Anaeroselena agilis. The sequence goes on from JAUOZS010000001.1 coordinate 3,171,366, forward strand.
CGATCCCCTCCTCAAGTTTTTTGGGCGTAATAGCTATAAACCTTACGATCCTCGTCGAGGACGGTCATTGTCTTGCGCCACTCGTCGCCCAGCCAGTAGAAGTAGTCGCTGCCGAGGCAGAGGATGACGTCGACGGGGTCGGTGAACTGCCGCGTCTCGATGAGCAGGCCGGGGGCCTCGCTTTCGCCGTCCTGGCGGATTTCGACTCTTACGCCGTTGCCGTCCGTGTCGGGAGCGGCGGCGGGGGCCGCCGGACCTTCCTCGCGGAGGTAGATGACGTAGGTCAGGGGCTCGCTGGCGGTCGAGGTGCGTTCGTAGACTTTGCCGTCTTTGATGAATTTGTCGCACAGGAAACGGGCGGCGATTTCGCCGCCGTCGATGCCGTTGTAGGCGTACAGCACGGGAAAATCGGCAGCCTCGTCGAGCAGCCGGTATTCGAGGTTAGCCATGGGCGGAGCCTCCTTTGCCCGTCGTGGTGCTATTTTACCACGGGCGCGGTCACGGGACCATGGTTTTTTCCGCCAGCGGCGGCTAGAAGGTAGCCGGCAGACGGGAGTTGCCCCGCATGTCGATCGGGATGGCGCATTCCGTATTCCCCTGCCGGTGGCCGATAAGCCAGCCGGTAAGGTTGGCGGCCGCGCAGGCGTGGTTGGGGATGACGGCAAGCTTGTCGCCGACGTCAAGGCCGGTTTCCCCGGTTATCGCGACCCGGCCCACTTCCTCGGACAGGCCGGCGACCGTGAGCTCGGGGTGGCCGGCGACGAGGCCGAAGCCGGCGAGAAGCGAGCTGCCGTGGGCGCCTTTGTCGAGGCCGAGGCATTTGCTGCCGGCGTCGATGATAAGGGTGTCGGGCCGGGGCCGCGACAGGACGGTGGCGAGGACGGCGAGGGCGCAGCGCGCCGGGGGAACGACGCCGAGCGCAACCTGGGTGTTGTCGTAAAAGACGTAGTTCCCGGGGCGGAGGGCGGTGACGACGCCGCTGGCGGCTGCCGCGGCGGCTGTCGGGGTGCTGCCGGCGGCGACGGTGTCGACGGCGAAACCGTGGGACAGGAGAACTTCCCTGGCCTGGGCGAGCGCGGCGACTTCGGCCGCGGCCGCGGCCGCGACGCCTTCCCGGTCGCCGGCGCCGTATACCTGGCCGGGATGGGTGGCGACGCCCCGCAGCCTGAGTTTTTTATATCCCGAGAGAGCGGCGGCGAGCTCGGCCGCCTGGTGAGGCGGCACGCCGAAGCGGTGCAGGCCGCTGTCGATGATGATGAGGTAGTCGATTTCCAGGCCGGCGCCGGCCAGCGCGGCCGCAAGGGCGCGGGCGGCGGCGATGCCGTCGAGGCTGACGGTTATGCGGGCCCGCCGGGCAAGGGCGATGATCCGGTCGATGTTGGCGCGCCCGGCGACCGGGTAGGCAAGCGTCAGGTCGGCGAAGCCGGCGGCGGCCAACTGCTCGGCTTCGTCGAGGGTGCCGGTCAGGAAGCCCGCGGCGCCCGCTTCCTTCTGCCAGCGGGCTATTACGGTGCTTTTATGGGTTTTGACCATCGGCCAAAGTTCGACCCCCGCCCGGCCGCACATGGCGGCCATGTCGCGGAGGTTGGCTTCGAAGACGTCGAGGTCGAGAAGAAAGCTCGGGGTGGCCAGGTCGCGGATGTTCACGGACAGCACCTCCGATTATTTTGGCACATTAACTGGAGATAAATTCCACATCAAATGATTATTTACCTTTATATTTTGTCTTCTGAATATACACGGACCGTTCAGAAGCTGTCAGTTCCTTGAATTTATACGGGCCGCTCAGAAAGCCCCAGATACAAGGCGCACCGGAGGATGGCCCGCGACGGCGTACTTGGTTGCGTACGTCGAATGGGCCATCCGAGGAGCAACGCCGTAGATGGGGCTTTATCAGCGGCCCCATTGTTATTCAGAAGGAGCATAGCGGATTTCCCAGGACAGGGTCCCCGTCTTCGCCACATCCTTGAACACCCGCCGCTCATGGAAGCTGTAGCCGAGAACGCTGATCTTCTTTGCCCGCCGCTGGGGAGACAGGGTAATATTTTTGCTCCCGGGAGGGAAGGTCTCGACGCCGCCGTCCTCCCACTCGATCTTGATCGCCGATTTGTGGGCGTTTTCGCCGCTGGCGCTAAAGGCGACGACGACAACTTCGGTGGCCGCCGGGCCTGCCAGCCGCTGGACGATTTCGGTCTTGCCCCGGAAGGGGACTTCGTCGCCGCGCAGGGTGAGGAGCGGCGGCAGGGCTTTAATGGTGACGGCACCCGGCGGAATGGCGGGCGCGGCTGGGGGCGTTTCGCCGCCGGGGCGTCCGCAGGCTGCGAGGATTATCGTCAGCGCCGCGAGGACGACGCCGGTGAAAAGCAAGCGGTGGTTTATCATGCTCATCCCTCCGCCTCTATTGTAAAAGGGTGACGCTTGGGGCGCAAGGGGCGGAGCGGAAAAGACCGGCATGTCAAATGCCGCTATACTGTAAATATTGTAATTACAGTATATATAATATTAACTAGTTTCAAGGGTGATAGCCGCCCAATTCCAATGGTTCGCCGCGTTTGGCGGCGGAACTTCCCCTATCCCCGGCCGGAAACAAAACGCCATTAAATGGAAAGAGCCTGCTGAAAACGGCGGATTGCCCCGCCGCCCAGCAGGCTTTTAAACCGATAAATCGATTAGCGCCGGGGCGAATCCCCTTGCGACGGTTTTAGGGCTTCCTGAGGGCCGTCAGGGAATGCGGCAGTCGAAGATGGCCTTGAGACCGCCGGGAGGGGCGAATACGGCGGCGCCGTCGGCCAGGCGGAATACGCCGCCGACAAGCGGCTCGACGTCGACGAGGCGCCTGGCCAGTAGGCGGAGAGCGGCGGACGTGGGGCCGCAGCGGGAGCCGACGAGGGTCAGCTCTCTCACCACCCAGAGGGTGGACGAGAGGACGGCGTCGCTGGCGAAGGTGCTTTTGAGGACGATGCGGCCGCGGGGCTTGACGAGGTCCTGGCCCGCGGCGAGGCCGGCGGGGCTGCCGGTGCATTCGACGACGAGGTCGAAGGGGCCCTCCTTGCCGGCGGCGTCCGCCGTGGCGGTGGCGGCCAGGCCGTCGAGGAGGGCGAGCTTGGCGGGATGCTTGCCGACGACGGTGAGGTCGCAGCCGGTGAGGCTGAGCACCCGGGCGACGAGTTGGCCGAGTTTGCCGTCGCCGAGGACGGCGATGCGCTCGGACGGCCTGATGTGGCACTGATCGCAGATTTCGAGGGCGGCGGCCAGCGGTTCGGCGAAGACGGCGGCGAGGTCGCTTACGCCGGGCGGTACTTCGCGGAGGTTGGCGCACGGCAGGGTGAGGTATTCGGCGAAGGCGCCGTCCTTGCCGGTGATGCCGAGGACGCGGCGGCTGCGGCAGTGGTTGGCGAGGCCCTCGCGGCAGCGCGGGCAGCGGCCGCAGCCGAGGTTGATGTCGGCGACGACCCTCCTCCCCTCCCACCCTGCTCCCTCTTCGACGACGCCGACGAATTCGTGGCCGAGGATGCCGGTGAAGCCTTTGTAGCCGGCGAGGATTTCGCGGTCGGTGTTGCAGACGCCGGCGTAGAGGACTTTGACGAGGGCTTCGCCGGGGGCGGGGGCCGGAACGGGGTAGTCGTCGCGGTATTTGAGCTGGCCGTCGAAGTAGAGGCAGCGCATGGGGGGACCTCCTTTATGGCGTTTAACTCCTAATATTTTGGCTTCATTGGCGGCTGTTCTCCGGCTTTAGGTTCTCCCCCCGCTGCGCCGGCGGTCTTACTAAGCTCATCGCCGACGACTGGCCGTACGCCGCTAACTGTCTCCTGACAGATAGCGGCTCGCTCGCCGTCCATGGCTCGCGCCGGCTGCCGTTACCGGCTCTCTCGCTAAGTAGCGGCCGCCGTCTCGCTTGAAGGGGGCATCACCCAAAGCCGGAGAATGCCGCGCCGCGGAGGCGGCGGAGATCGACGCTATTTCCCGCGGCTGCGGAGGGCGGCGGCGCGGGCTTCGGCGAAGTTGATCTCGGCCTGCCAGGTGGAGCGTTCTTGGGCGACTTCGCCGGTGAAGCGGCCGTAGTTTTCGATCGCTTTGGCCCGCTGGCCGAGCACTTCTGCCCTGATGCCGGCGACGAGGTATTTGAGCGGCGCCTGGGTTTTGTCCATGCTGTAGGCCTGTTCGAGCTTGCCGATAGCGACGGTGTAATCGCCTTCGTAGGCGTGGACAAGGCCGAGGTTGCCCCAGGCGGAAGCGAAGCTGGCGTCGATTTCAAGGATGGCGGTGAAGTCGGCGCGGGCGGCGGCGTACTGGCCGGTGAGGATGTAGGTGTAGCCGCGGCCGTTAAGGTAGTGAATGTCGCGGGGGGCGAGGGCGACGGCGCGGCTGTAGTGGGTCAGGGCCTCTTGATACTGACCCCTGTCGTAGTAGGCGTTGGCGACGGCGAACTGGGCCCGGTGGTTGTCGCCGTTGGTTTCGAGGTAGCGATCAAGGTCTTTTATGGCGGCGGCGGGCTGGCCGGCGTCGAGAAGGAGGGTGCCGCGCAGGTAGTACATATAGGCGTTGGCGGGGTTTTTCGCGAGGGCGTCGGTGGCGGCGGCGACGGCGGCGGGCTTGTCGCCGTAGTAGATCCAAGCGTGGGCTTCGGCGGCGGCGAGGTAGCCGCCGAGGTAGAGCCAGCCGCCGGCGAACAGCGCGAAGGCGGCGGCGAGCAGGGCTTTGCCCGCCACGGGGAGGGTGCGGCTTTCCTCGCCGAGGGAGGGGCGCAGGACGAGGGCGGCGAGCGCACCGCCCAAAAAGCCGCCGAGGTGGGCCCAGTTGTCGATAAAGGGTGTGAAGAAACCGGTGCCGATCTGGTAGATGGCTACGGCGCCTACGAAGAGGCCGATGCCGCGGTCGCGGAGGTAGAAGTCGGCCCGCCGGCGGTGGAAGAGGACGGCGAGGGCGCCCATGAGGCCGAAGATGGCCCCCGAGGCGCCGACGCCCGGTCCCGGCTGCATGGCAAGGCTGAGGAGCGAGCCGGTGACGGCGGCGAACAGGTAGATGACGGCCGTTTTGCCGAGACCGAAGGCGTGCTCGGTGCCTAGGCCGAGGATGTAGAGGAAGATTGCGTTGCCGAGGATATGGTCGAAGCCGCCGTGGAGGAAGGCGGCGCTGACGAGCCGCCAGACCTCGCCGGCGAGCACTTTGTCGCGGTAGAGGGCGCCGGCGGCGATAACCGACTCCTGACTGAGGAGAACGCCGGTGGCGACCTCCCAGAGGTAGACGGCGATGTTGGCGAGGAGGAGGAGGACGACGAGGAGGGGGAAGTAGGACATGCCTTTCTCGAAGGGGACGCGCGGGTCTTTGGGGCGGGCGGGGACGAGCATGTCGGCGGTTATGAGGAGGGGCTGCTCCGCTTCGGCGGACGGTGTTTCAGGCATGGCGGCCGGCGTTTTGTCGGTATCCATCAGCGTCCCTCCCCGGTGTCGAGCAGCACGCCCAGGGCCAGGGCGGCGCGCCGGTCGAGTTCGCCGGCGGCGTCTTCGCACAGGTCGAGGGTGTAGCGGTCGAAGATGGTCATTTTACGGTTGAATTCGCCGAGGACGCGTTCGCGGTCGGCGGCGTGGATGACGAAGTTGGTGCGGAAGACGGCGAAGTCGTAGATGAAGCCGGTGATGCGGCGGAAGAGGGAGAGGATGATGGAGTCCTCGTGGGCGACGGCGAGCAGGGCGCCGTCGGGGCCGTAGACCCACCATCTTTTGCGGAGGAAGTCGGTGAAGCGGTTCTTTTTGTAGACGGCGAGGATGTTGCCGGCGAGGTCGCGGAGGGTGTAGCGGGTGGTGGGGAACTGGACGAAATAGTCCTGGGTGACGGTGAGGATGGCGGCGGTTTTGTTTTCGTCGGGGTAGAAGAAGATGGTCCGCCTGGGGCCGACGAAGTAGGCGACGACGAGGGCGAGCAGGAACCAGTTGATGTGATAGGTGCGGTAGAGTGCAAAAAACAAATAAAGAGCGACGGCCATTAAGACGGCGACGGTCAGGAACCTCTCCACTACCAGCGCGGGACGCTCGACGTAGAGGAGGGGGTTGCCGTCCTCGTCGCGGACGTGGTATTTGGTGTCGATGGCGAAGTGTTTCTCGCGCAGCAGGAAGATGTCGCGGTCGAAGACGGCCGGGACCTGGCGCTCGGGGGCGCGGAAGACGCCGTGGCAGGCGGGGCATTCGAGGAGCCGGCCGGCGTACTGGCTTTTGAGGTTGTAGGCGGCGCCGCAGTCGGGGCAGGCGACAGGCAAAGCCATGATTGGTGCTCCCTCTTCCGCGCTACGGCGGAAACTTTAATTCTGGTCAATGGTTGGGGGGTCTCGGAGACCACAGGCCGCAAAAACGCCGTGCGCTGTGCGGCCACGCGGGTTTAGCGTCATGATTACACATGAATTGGCAAGAGGCCGCTCAGAACCCTCCAGATACAAGGCGCACCGGAAGAGCGCGCCGCGACGCGTACTTGGTTGCGTACGCTAGCAAGCGCTCTGAGGAGCAACGCCGTAGATGGGGGGTTATCAGCGGCCTCCAATGTTTACAGCTGACGAACGATATTTCGGCCGGCTTGCTTGGCGTGGTATAACGCCTGATCCGCCTTCGCCACAAGCGCGGCGGGGGTGGTGAGTTCGTCGGGGACGATGGTGGCGGTGCCGGCGCTGACGGTGAGGCAGCGGTGGATTGAGGAGGCTTTGTGCTCGATGCCGAGGGTGGCGACGGCGACGCGGATGGCTTCGGCGACGACGAGGGCGCCGAGGCTGTCGGTGTTGGGCAGGAGGACGGCGAATTCCTCGCCGCCGTGGCGGGCTGCAAGGTCGCCGGCGCGGGCGATGGTGGCGGAGATGGTGAGGGCGATTTTCTTGAGGCACTCGTCGCCGGCCTGGTGGCCGTAGGTTTCGTTGTAGGCTTTGAAGAAGTCGAGGTCGAGGATGATAAGGGACAGGGGCGTTTCGTCGCGCAGCGCGCGGCGCCATTCCTCGCCGAGGCGGGCGTCGAAGCGGGCGCGGCTGTCGATGCCGGTGAGGCCGTCGAGGCTGCCCAGGCGGGTGAGCTCCTGGTTTTTGGCCTGGAGCTCGCGGGTTAGGGTGTCGAGGGTGTGCTGGCATTCGAGGATGCGGCGGGCGACGGCGAGCCGGCTGCGGAGCATGGCGGGGTCGACGGGTTTGGCGACATGGTCGTCGGCGCCGGCCTCAAGGCCGCGGATGCTTTCGTCCGCGCAGTTTTCGGGCGAGAGGAGAATAACGTAAGCTTTGTTGAGGTTTTTTTCTTTTTTAAGCCTGGCGCAGATGTCGTGGCTTTGTGGGCCGGGCGCGACCAGGTCGAGGAGAACGATTACGGGGCGGGAGTCTGTGCGGAGCGCCTCTAGGGCTTGTTCGCCGCCGGCGGCGCCGGCGACCTCGTAGCCCCATTTTTTCAGGGTGGGTTCGAGCATGGCGCGGGTGGTGGCTTCGTCGCCGACGATCATCACTTTCATCCGTCATTCCGCCTTTGCGTTAATTTCCCGGTTTGTTTCCAGTTTCTACAAAGGCGGCGATATTCCTGCCTTGGCCGCCGTCAGACGGCGAGGGTGGCGACGAAATTGGCGAGCAGGCTGACGCCGTCGGGGGTGAGGACGGATTCGGGGTGGAACTGGATGCCTTCGACGGGGTAGCGGTTGTGCCTGACGCCCATGATGAGGCCGTCGTCGCTGGTGGCGGTGACGGTGAGGCAGTCGGGTAGGCCGGCCCGGTCGATGATGAGGGAGTGGTAGCGGCCGGCGGTGAAGGGCTGGGGGAGGCCGCGGTAGAGGCCGCGGCCGTCGTGGCTGACGGCCGAGGTTTTGCCGTGGACGGGCTTGGGGGCCCGCACGACTTTGCCGCCGAAGACTTCGCCGATGACCTGGTGGCCGAGGCAGACGCCGAGGATGGGCAGCCGGCCGGCGAAGCGGGCGACAAGGTCTTTGCTGATGCCGGCGTCGTCGGGGGTGCCGGGACCGGGGGAGATGATGACGGCCCGGTAGCCGCCAGCGGCGATTTCTTCGAGGGTGATGCGGTCGTTGCGGGCTACGCGCACCTGGCGGCCGAGGTGGGTGACGTACTGGTAGATGTTGTAGGTGAAGGAGTCGTAGTTGTCGATGAGCAGGATCATGGCTGAGCGCCTCCCATTACCTGGAATAGGGCCCCGGCTTTGTGAAGTATCTCCTGGTATTCGACGGCGGGGACGGAGTCGGCGACGATGCCGGCGCCGGTTTGGATGACGACCTGGCCGCCGTCGATGATGAGGGTGCGGATGGTGATGCAGGTGTCGATGTTGCCGCGGAAGTCGAAGTAGCCGACGGCGCCGCCGTAGGGGCCGCGGGGGGCGCTTTCGAGGCCGGCGATGATTTCCATGGCGCGGATTTTGGGGGCGCCGCTGAGGGTGCCGGCGGGGAAGCAGGCGGCGAGGACGTCGGTAGGGGTGTAGCGGGGGTCGAGGGTGCCGGTGACTTCGGAGACGATGTGCATGACGTGGGAGTAGTTTTCGACTTCCATGAGGCGGCTGACGGCGACGGTGCCGGGGAGGCTGATGCGGCCGAGGTCGTTGCGGCCGAGGTCGACGAGCATGGCGTGTTCGGCGCGCTCTTTGTCGTCGGCGAGGAGGTCGGCGGCGAGGCGGGCGTCTTCGGCGGCGTCGCGGCCGCGAGGGCGGGTGCCGGCGATGGGGCAGGTGTATACCTGACCGTCACGGAGTTTGACGAGCATTTCCGGGGAGGCGCCGACGAGTTGGCGGGAGCCGAAGTTGAGGTAGAACATGTAGGGCGAAGGGTTGAGGTGGCGAAGCCGGCGGTAGAGGTGGAAGGGTTCGGTGGTGAGCGGCCGGCGGAAGGGCCGGGAGAGGACGGCCTGGAAGATGTCGCCGGCGGCGATGTGTTCTTTGGCCTGGTTTACGGCGGCGATATAGTCGTCGCGGCCGTCCGCCACCTCCTCCCTCCCCCCTTCCGGCGCGCCGGTCTGAGGCAGGACGGCGGGCTGGCGCAGCCTGAGGGCGAGGGCGGCGAGGCTTTCGGCGGCGGTTTCGTAGGCGGCGGGAGCGGCGGCGGGACTGTCGACGGGGGCGAGGTGGATGAGCCTGGCGGTGTGGGTGAGGTGGTCGAGGGCGATGATGGTCTGGCAGATGAGGTATTCGCCGAGGATCATGTCGTCGGGGACGGCGAGGCCGCGGATGCGCTCCCAGGTGGCGGCGGCTTCGTAGGCGAGGTAGCCGACGGCGCCGCCGCAGAAGGGCGGCAAGCCGGGCAGGCCGGGGAAGGTGTGGCCGCCCAGGATGCGCTGGAGGGCGGCGAGGGGCGGGCCGGCGATGGTGGAGCGTTTGCCGCGCCGCCGCACGTCGGTGTGGCGGGCGGTGGCGGTGAGGGTGATGAGGGGGTCGGCGCCGATGAAGGAGTAGCGGCCGAAGTTTTTGCTGGTTTCAGCGCTCTCCAGCATGAAGCCGGGGCGGTCGCCGACGATTTTGCAGTAGACGGATACGGGGGTGTCGAGGTCGGCGGGCAGGTCGGCGGTGACGGGGATGATGTTGTGGGTGGCAGCGAGGCGCAGGAATTCGTCGCGGTCGGGCGAGAGCTTCATGAGCGCTCACCCGCCTCGTCGAGGGCCTGGCGGATGCTGGCTACGAGGCTGCGGACGCCTTCCGGGCCGCCGGCGGTAAGGCGCTCGATGACGGCGCTGCCGACGATGACGGCGTCGGCGTGGGCGGCGGCGGCGACGGCGGCTTCCGGGCTGCCGATGCCGAAGCCGATAGCGATGGGGATGCCGCTGGCACGGCGGGCGTCAGCGATGAGGGGGGCGAGGCGGCTGTAGTCGACGGTTTGGACGCCGGTGACGCCGGTGGTGGAGACGCAGTAGAGGAAGCCGCCGGCCTGGGACGAGATGCGGGCGATGCGGTCGGGCGGGCTGGTGGGGGCGATGAATTGGATGAGGTCGAGGCCGTGGCTGCGGCAGGTGTCCTGGAGGGGGGCGGCTTCTTCGAGGGGCAGGTCGGGGACGATGAGGCCGGCGGCGCCGGCGGCGGCCGCAGCGGCGGCGAAGCGCGCGGGACCGTACTGGAGGATGGTGTTGATGTAAAGCATGAGGGCGACGGGGACGGGGCTCGCGGCGGTGAGGTCGGCGACGAGGCCGAGGGCGTCGGCGGGTTTGAGGCCGCCCTGGAGGGCGACGGTGGCGGCCTGCTGGATGACGGGGCCGTCGGCGATGGGGTCGGAGAAGGGGATGCCGATTTCGATGATGTCGGCGCCGGCTTCGGCGGCGGCGAGGGCGGCCCGGCGGGTGGCGGCGAGGTCGGGGTAGCCGGCGGCGAGGTAGACGATGAGGCCTTTGCCGCCGGCGGCGAGGCGGGCGGTGAGTTTATCCCGGAGTTTGGACATTTTTATATTCCCCCCATGGTTTTCGCTACGGTGTCGACGTCTTTGTCGCCCCGGCCGGAGAGGCAGACGACGACGGCTTCGCCGGGGTTGGTCGCCGGCATGAGTTCATCCAGGTAGGCGAGGGCGTGGGCGCTCTCTAAGGCGGGGATGATGCCTTCGAGGCGGGCGAGACGGGCGAGGGCCTGGAGTGCCTGTTGGTCGGTGACGGCGACGTAGGCGGCGAGGCCGCTGTCTTTGGCGTGGGAGTGTTCGGGGCCGACGCCGGGGTAGTCGAGGCCGGCGGAGACGGAGTGGGCTTCGGTGACCTGGCCGTCGTCGTCCTGGAGGAGGTAGCTGTAGGCGCCGTGGAGGACGCCGGGCCGTCCCCGGGTGAGCGAGGCGGCGTGTTTGTCGGTTTCAAGGCCCCGGCCGGCGGCTTCGACGCCGATTTTGGCGATCGATTTGTCGTGGAGGAAGGGGTGGAAGCTGCCCATGGCGTTGCTGCCGCCGCCGACGCAAGCGACGATGTGGCTGATTTTGAGGCCGGCGGCCTCGGCCTGGCTCCTGACTTCGCGGCCGATGACGGACTGGAAGTCGCGGACGAGCATGGGGTAGGGATGGGGGCCGACGACGGAGCCGATGATGTAGTGGGTGTCGCGGACGTTGGCGACCCAGCTGCGGAGGGCTTCGCTGGTGGCGTCTTTGAGGGTGCCGCTGCCGCTGGTGACGGGGACGACTTCGCTGCCGAGGAGGCGCATGCGGACGACGTTGAGGTGCTGGCGTTCCATGTCTTCTTTGCCCATGAAGACGCGGCATTCGAGGCCGAAGTGGGCGGCGACGGTGGCGCAGGCGACGCCGTGCTGGCCGGCGCCGGTTTCGGCGATGATGCGTTTTTTGCCCATGCGGCGGGCGAGGAGGGCCTGGCCGAGGGCGTTGTTGATTTTGTGGGCGCCGGTGTGCAGGAGGTCTTCGCGTTTGAGGTAGACGGCGGCCCGGCCGTAGTGGGCGGTGAGGCGGGCGGCGTGGTAGAGGAGGGTGGGCCGGCCGGCGTAGTCCCGGAGGTAGGCGGCGAATTCGCGCTGGAAGGAGGGGTCGTTTTTGAGGCCGCGATAGAAGTCGTCGAGTTCGATGAGGGCGGGCATGACGGTTTCGGGTACGTACCGGCCGCCGTAGGCGCCGTAGCGTCCGTTTGTGTCAGGCATTGTTTGGTTCCTCCTTTGTATGTCGGGGTTGCGGGGCGTCGGTCGGTTCGCCGGCGAGCGCGAGTTCGCGGGTGCGGGCGAGGATGTCGGGGGCGGTGACGAGGCCTTCGCCCACGAGGGCGCCGCGGACGCCGGCCTGTTTGAGCCGCCGGGCGTCGTGGCCGCCGGTGATGCCGCTTTCGCTGACGAGGAGGCGGCGGCCGTCGGTATGGGGCAGGAGGGCGAAGGTGGCGGCTATGTCGGTGGTGAAGGTGGTGAGGTCGCGGTTGTTGATGCCGATTATGGGGGCGGGGGTGCGCTGGACGCGGTCAAGCTCTTCGCGACTGTGGACTTCGACGAGGGTGTCGAGGCCGAGTTCGCCGGCGACGGCGAGGAAGCGGGCGAGTTCGGCGTCGGTGAGGATGGCGGCGATGAGGAGGACGGCGTCGGCGCCGGCCCAGCGGGCTTCGTGGAGCTGGTATTCGTCGATGATAAAGTCTTTGCGGAGGATGGGCAGGGGGCTGACGGCGCGGACGGCGGCGATGTCTTCGAGGCGGCCGCGAAAGGGGGCGCTGGTGTGGACGGAGAGGGCGGCGGCGCCGCCGGCGGTGTAGATGCGGGCAAGCTCGGGGACGGTGTGGCGGGCGGTGAGGGTGCCTTTGGCGGGGGAGGCGAGCTTGCATTCGGCGATGAGGGCCCAGTCGGCGGCGCGCAGCGCCTTGGCGAAGGCGGGGGGACGCGGGGTTGTGTCCCGCTGCAGTTCGGCGAGGGGGCGGGTTTGTTTGCGGGCGGCGACTTCCTGGCGGATGCCGGCGACTATGCGGGCGAGCATGTTTCGCCCCCTTCCTGCGCCGCGCGGGCGGCGGCGACGAATTGGCGGATTTTGGCGGCGTCTTTGGCGCCGGCGGTTTCGACGCCGCCGGAGACGTCGATGCCGGCGGGCCTGAGGATGCGGATGGCTTCGCCGACGTTGGCGGGGGTGAGGCCGCCGGCGACGATGAAGGGGCCGGGTAGGCCGGCGGTGAAGCCGCTGGCCCGCCGCCAGTCGAAGGCTACGCCGGTGCCGCCGGCCTGGCCGGGTACGAGGCTGTCGAGGAGGATGTATTCGGCCGGGTAGGCGGCGGCCGCGGCGGCGGGGTCGAAGCCGGGGCCGACGGGCATGGCTTTGATGATCGGCCAGCCGACCGCGCGGCAGTAGGCGGGAGGTTCGCCGCCGTGGAGCTGGACGTAGTCGAGGCAGCAGCGGCGGGCGGTGTCCTGGACGACGGCGAGGGGCTGGTTGACGAATACGCCGACGCGGCCGACGCCAGCGACTTGGCGGGCGATTTCGGCGGCGGCGGCGACGCTGACCCGCCGCCGGCTGGGGGCGAAGACGAAGCCGATGAGGTCGGCGCCGGCGTCGCGGGCGGCGCAGGCGGCGTCGATGGTGGTTATGCCGCAGATTTTTATGATAATGGTAATCCCTCCCTGTAGTCGGCTCCGAAGCGGCGGAGGGCCTCCAGCCGGCCGAGGGCGGCGCCGCTGTCGACGCTGGCGGCGGCGAGGGCGAGGCCTTCGCGGAGGCTGCCGGCCTTGCCGGCGACGACGAGGGCGGCGGCGGCGTTGAGAAGGACGATGTCGCGCCGGCCGTCTTTTTGGCCGCGGAGGATGCCGAGGATGATGGCGGCGTTGTCGTCGGGGGCGCCGCCGCGATAGAGGCTGCTGTCGCCGCGGAAGCCGTAGTCGGCGGGGTCGAGGAGGTAGGATTTGACTTGGCCGTTCACCACTTCGGCGATTTTGGTGGGGGCGGCGGCGGAGATTTCGTCGAGGCCGTCGAGGCTGTGGACGACCATGGCCCGCTTGGTGCCGAGCCTGAGAAGGACTTCGGCGACTTTGTCGGTGAGGGCGGGGTCGTAGACGCCGATGAGCTGGCGGGCGGCGCCGGCGGGGTTGGTGAGCGGCCCGAGGAGGTTGAAGACGGTGCGGAAGCCGAGCTCGCGCCGCGATTTGGCGACATGGCGCATGGCGGGATGGTAGAGAGGGGCGTAGAGGAAGCTGATGCCGAGGGTGTCGAGGGCGGCGGCGGCCGCGGCGGGCGGGAGATCGACGCGGACGCCGAGGGCGGCGAGGACGTCGGCGCTGCCGCAGGCGCTGGAGATGCCGTGGTTGCCGTGCTTGGCGACGGTGACGCCCGCGCCGGCGACGACGAGGGCGACGGCGGTGGAGATGTTGAAGGTGCCGCGGCCGTCGCCGCCGGTGCCGCAGGTGTCGAGGACGTCGCCGCCGCTGGCGCCGACGGCGACGACGAAGTCGCGCATGACGCCGGCGAAGCCGGCGATCTCTTCGCTGGTCTCGCCTTTCATTTTGAGGGCGGTGAGGAAGGCGCCGATCTGGGCGTCGCTGGCTTCGCCGGACATGATGGCGGCCATGGTGCGGCCGGCTTCTTCGTGCGACAGGCTGTGTCCGGCCGCCACCCGGCCGAGGGATTCTCTGAGCATGGTTATTCCTCCCTTTTTTGCGCTGTTTTGGGTCGATAAATAGAAAAAGCCATTTCACCCGTAGGGGCGAAATGGCTCGCGGTACCACCCTTGTTCGGAAAGCGAAGCTTTCCCTTGTTCGGATACGGGGCAATATGGCCCGATACCCTAGCCCGCTAACGGGGGCGGCCGGCCCTTCCTACTTGCCGGCGGCGTTCGGGGGGCAGCTCCCAGGTCCATTCGCTGTGCTCTCCCGGCCGGTCGTCTCACCTCCGGTTTCCCGGTCACCGGCTCGCTGGGCGGAAGGGCACACAGTTACTCGTCCTGTTCGACGCTGTTGGTTATTTAGTTTGGGGAAATAAAAAAAGCCTCTTTCACCCCAGGGGCGAAATGGCTCGCGGTACCACCCTTTTCGGAAAGCGAAGCTTTCCCTTGTTCGGATACGGGGCATATGGCCCGATATCCTAGCCCGCTAACGGGGGCGGCCGGCTCCTCCTACTGGCGAACGCGTTCGGGGAGCAGCTCCCAGGTCCATTCGCTATGCACTCCCGGCCGGTCGTTTCACCTCCGGTTTCCCGGTCACCGGCTCGCTGGGCGGGGGCTCACATAGGTACTCGTCCTGTTCGACGCTGTTGGTTATAGAATTAGCATTATTTTATCGCGGGCGGCGGCTGTTGTCAAGGCTGAGGGGAATTTTTCCCGCGATGAAAATGCTGTTGACAAATTTTCGGCTGCTTGGTATTATTCTACCAATAACGAAATACAAGGTATTTTCTCATCAAGAGAGGCGGAGGGACTGGCCCGATGAAACCTCGGCAACCACGGCGGCCGTATGGCTTGCCGCAGGTGCCAATTCCTGAAGCGATCCAATAGATCGCTTGAAGATGGGAGCGGGCCGATAGCGGTTTTCTGCCTCTTTCATCTGCGAGCGACGGGTGAGGAGGATTTTTTATGGCCAAAAAGACGTTTGCCGAGATCAATGAGAAGATCAAAAAGGGCGAAGCGGTGGTGCTGACGGCCGAGGAGGTTGTCGCCATGGCGGACGAACAGGGCCTGAAGGCGACGGCGGAGAAGGTGGATGTGGTGACGACCGCGACCTTCGGGCCGATGTGCTCGTCAGGGGCGTTCCTGAATTTCGGCCACAGCGACCCGCCGATCAAGATGGCGAAGGTGTGGCTCAATCAGGTGCCGGCGTATACTGGGATCGCGGCGGTGGACGCGTATATCGGCGCGACCGAGCTGGCCGAGGGCCGCGATGACTACGGCGGCGCGCATGTGATCGAGGAGCTGGTGGCCGGGAAAAGCGTGCGCCTGAAGGCGATCGCCCAGGGGACGGACTGCTACCCCCGCAAGGAGCTGGAGGGGTATATCAGCCGGGAGAGCATCAACGAGGCGTTCCTGTTCAATCCCCGCAACGCGTACCAGAACTATGGGGCGGCGACCAATTCAACCGGGCGCATCCTGTATACGTATATGGGGATGCTGCTGCCGAAGTTCGGCAATGTGACGTATTCGACCGCGGGGCAGCTCAGCCCGCTTTTAAATGACCCGTATCTCAGGACGATCGGCGTGGGAACGCGCATTTTCCTCGGCGGCACGCAGGGGTATGTGGCCTGGCACGGGACGCAGCACAACCCGTCTAAGGCGCGGGGCGAGAACGGCGTGCCGGTGGGCGGCGCGGGGACGCTCAGCCTGATCGGCGACCTGAAGGCGATGACGACCGAGTACCTGAAGGCGGCGGTGTTCAAGAATTACGGGGTGAGCATGTTCGTGGGGGTGGGCATCCCCATCCCGATGCTCGACGAGGATATGGCCCGCTTCGTGACGGTGCGCGACCGGGAGATTAAGACGACGCTGTTGGATTACGGGGTGCCGGGGCGCAGCCGGCCGACGCTGAAGGTGGTCGATTACGCGGAGCTGAAGTCGGGCTTCGTGGAGCTGAACGGCCGCAAGGTGCGGACGGCGCCGCTGTCGAGCATTTATAAGGCAAGGCAGATTGCGGCGACGCTGAAAGAGTGGATCGAGCGGGGCGAGTTTATGCTCCAGGAGCCGGCGGCGCCGCTGCCGGCCGACGCGACGGTGAAGCCGCTGGATGTAAAGGAGTTGGACTGAGATGGTGAAGGAGCGTTTCACGTTCGTTTTTTCGCCCGAGACTTACGATAAGCCGATCACGTACCACCTGGTGAAGGATTTCGACCTCAAGCTCAACATCCTGCGGGCGGAGATCACCCCCGGCGAGGAGGGGCACCTGCTGGCCGAGATCGAGGGCGAGGAGGATAATCTGCGCCGAGCGCTCGAATTCCTGGCGGCGGAGGGGATCGAGGTCATCCCCACCCACCGGCAGGTGACGGTGCGGCAGGAGGAGTGCGTCCACTGCGGGGCGTGCACGGCGGTGTGCTTCTCGGGGGCGCTGGCGATGAACCGCGAGGAGTGGAAGATGGAGTTCCGTCCGGAGAAGTGCATCGTGTGCGGGCTGTGCATCGAGGCGTGCCCGCTCAGAATCATCAGCGTGGGCTTCGGCGGCGGCAAGGCCGGAGAGGCGTGAATATGAAATCGGCCGCCTACGAGCCGCGCCGCTACCGGGACGGTATGGCCGGCCCCGGATTCAAGACGTTTACGGTGAGCCACCTGGAGACCGACCTGTGGGTGGCGGTGACGGCTGACGCCCCGCCGGAAGCCGAGGAGGCGGCGCGGGTGGCGATGCTGGAGGCACGGCGCGAGCTTGAGGTGTATATCGCGACCGACCGGGCGTTTCTGACGGCGCTGGCGCCGTACGAGCCGCAGACCGGCTGCCCGGCGCTCATCCGCGCGATGGCGGACGCGGCGGCTTTGGCCGGCACGGGGCCGATGGCGGCGGTAGCCGGGGCGGTGAGCGCCTATGTCGGCCGCCGGCTGGAGGAGCTTTTCGGCCTCGCGGAGGTAATCGTCGAGAACGGCGGCGACATCTACCTGCGGTCGAGCGTGCCGCGGAAGATCGCCATCTACGCCGGGGCGTCGCCGCTGTCGAACAAGCTGGCGATCACCCTCTCCCCCACCCTCTCCCCTCTCGGTATCTGCACCTCGTCGGGGACGGTGGGCCACTCGCTCAGCCTCGGCAAAGCGGACGCCGCCACCGTGCTGGCCAAGGACGCGGCGACGGCGGACGCGTACGCGACAGCACTCGGCAACCGCGTCCAGGGGCCGCAGGATATCGACGCCGCCCTCGCCTGGGCCGCCGCCTCCCCGGAGGTGCTGGGGGCGGTGGTGATCGCGGGGGATAAGGTCGGCGCGGTCGGCGATGTTGAGCTTGCGCCGTATTGCGGTGAATAAAACCCTTAGGTATGGCGGCTACAAGTTTGCAGCTAACCTATTGAAAAGAAAGAATGATCATCTTTTATTTACTTTGAGACCTTAGGCCTTACATGATCTCTACCTATTAGATGATGCAAAAATAGGATTAATCCTAATAGATTGTGTAAAAGTTCTCCTTGTAGTTATTAGCTTTAGCTTACCTTGAGATATATTATATAACTTGTCAGAATCAACCGGGCCAAAGTGAATATAGCCTTCTATAGCTTTATATGGGTCTAACGAAAATATAGGTTGTATAAGTGGCTCAACCCTGCAACCTTCATAAACTGTGTAGGAATCAGAATGCATTTGAATAACCTGCTCAGCATATTTAGGAGCATAAGTATCACTGTCAAAAGTAAGGGGCTCAACATCTGGTAGCAGAAGAGTAAATTCAAGGAAAGTAAGCGGTCTTTCAGATGTGTTCGTAATTCTAATCCATAACCAAAAACAGTATTTGGATATATCCGGTCTATGTACTACCTCTCCTTCACTATCATAGATCATTTCTTCTGGGTCTTCAGGAAAACAGGTAATCGCTTGCCCCTTTTCTCCCGTTGGTTGGTACAAGTTAATTGTCGGTCTCTCTTGAAAAAAGCGCCAAAAATGAAGAAATAACCCTGCTACACCCGTAAGAGCACCAATAATTGCAACAACAAATTTTTCATCCATTCACATCCCCCCATTCGCTGCTTCAAAGCGATTAAAAGGCAACTTATAATGTCAGAGTGGTTAACCCTATTCATATTCTACGACAACGACAATAAAAAGACAAAATTTGTTACCGGCCGTGGAAAGCACAGGCGTATGCGCCGTTGCGGAGGACGAATACGCGCCGTTGGCGCAGCAGGCCGGTAACGCAAACGTAAGCCCGGCCGTGGATGGCCGGGCTAGTCCGCAAGGAGCCGGATGCGACTTTTGCGGACGGTACGGCAGCGTCGGCCCAAGCCTTACGGCGCGTTCGGCCGGAGCTTCGGCGCACTAGCCTGCGCTCTCCGTAGGCACAAGTAACGAGAAAAGCCTGACTCCGTGAAGGAGCCAGGCTCTGAAACTAGGTATGCGGCAGTTCGGCAAGGTATCTGGCGAGGTCTTGTTCGTCGCAGGGCGTCTTTGGTTTCGCCGGTGAGGAAACGGGGCGGCAAGCGGTCAGGGGTTCTTTCCGGCCCTGGGGAAGAAATCCCGCCATACCTCATTATCAGCTTTGATGTTTTCGGCGATATCTTCATATTTTATTTCAAAATTCGCGTGATCGCCGATGGCGTGGGCAACCGACGTGCTGATGCCGAACGCATCCGGTGTGAAATAACAGTACGTACCGGGTCGATATCCTTCGGGACTCAGTTCGTCGGCCGCATTGAACCTTCTAATCGTATCTTCAATTGTATTGAATTGGGTAAACTCGACAAGTACCTGTGCCCCCGAAAAGCGGTCGGGATGAGGGCTGACCGTCTTAATCCCCTCGGCACGGAATTTTTCCACGAAGTTCTCGTTTATTGTAACCAGGTCCCTTAATAATAGTATCCTGCCCTTTACCATGTCGATGTTTAGCGTATAAAACTCGTGAGGAGAGTATGGGGCACCTTTGCCATAACTATATCCGGTGAAGCGGACGCTCAGCAGCCTATCGCTCTGCCAGGTTATTTGGTACCCGATATGCATGGAGAAGTGCCTTGCATCATCGCGGCTTGCCAGTTTCCGAAAGAATTTTTCCGGAGCGGCACCAGATAATATCAGCGCATTTATCCGTTCTTGTCGTTCGTTGTCGCCGAGATTGGCGATTTGCGGATATTCTATTTTAATGTCAAAGTTAGCGTTATCGATAGTATAAGTTTCGGTTTTTATGCCGTATACAGAAGCAGACGGGCCGGCGTTCGCGTTTCCGGCCAGGGACAAGATGGCCAGCAAAAGCGCTACTAGGAGGATAAATTTCTTCCGCACCTGTAATACCCCCACAATTTCCACTTGGCTCGCGGAAAAAATAATCGGCTGGTTTGTATGATTATACCATACAAACCAGCCGATTCCAATTAATTGGCAACTTGGGCTCTAGTCTGGGATAATGCTCCGTAACTTCCTATAATGTCCAAGAGCGCGAACGACGTCCGTGCATTTTCGCCGCCGGCGGAGGACGCAGGCGTATGCGACGTTGCGGAGGCTGTTACGCGCCGTTGGCGTAGGGCTACACGACGCCACACGCCCGGCCATGGACGGCCGGGCGAGGAGCCATCGGACACGGACGTCCGTTGGCGACGGTGTTCGCGGTCGGGTAGCCCAAGCCTTACGGCGCGTTCGGCCGGAGCTCCGGCGCATAGCCTGCGCTCTCCGCTAGTACAAGCACACAAAAAGCCTGATTCCTTGCAGAGCCAGGCTTTTGGCTTATTACTGGCGGCGGCTGCCGGCGGCGGCGTCACCTTCGGGGAATTCGATCAGCCACTCGTTAAGCTGCCTGACCCTGTCCCAGGTGAGCTCGGCTTTGTAGAGGCGGTATACCATCGGGTACACGCTGCCGTAGGAGCTTTTATCCTCTTTGGGGAAGACGGCGTCAAGCTGGGCGTCGCGGAAGGCTATCCACGCCACTTCGGCGGCGACGTATTTGGCGATGAACTCCCGGTCGTCCCGGTATTTGACCAGTACCTTGTTGTAAATGGCGTTCAGCGTGTCGTCGGCCCGCTTTAATTCCCTGGCGGCGGCATCGTTCATCGCGAGCTGGCTGCGATCGTCGTCCGGGTAGGTAAGCTCGACTTTGAAGCGACTGGCGTCGTATTCCTGTTTATTCTCGTCAGCGTTGGCAATCGCGGCAGGGAATACGCCGAGCAGGGCGATATAAACCGCCACTATTACGGCAAACCGTCTCATAATTTCACTCCTGTTATGCTTTTTCGATCATCTACACCATATTAGCATTGCCGTTTGCGGATTACAAATGGTATCCCCTGGGGGATACGGCATGCCGCACCAACGCGCAGGCGACGCGAAAAAGCCTGACTCCATCAAGGAGCCAGGCTTTTGGCAGGCCCTTCTTTCCCCCGGCGCGACAGGCACCCCGCTGCCCAAAGTCGACATAAGATGTTGTAAAGGGGTTCTAGGACCCTGCTGTTTTGGGGAGGGGTTGCCGTGCTCAAGTATCTGATCGTGTACCCGTACGAGACGGTCGGCAAGATAATCGATTTCGCCCAGGGCGCCGGCCTGGACCCTTACCATGTGGCGATTTTCACGCGCACCGGCCTGCTGCAGGCTACGGTCGACGGCGTGGTTGTCAGTCCGTTCGACGCTTTCGCCGGCCGCTATACGCGCACTTTCGGCCTAAAGGTGCCCCGCCCGGGGAAGGTGAACGAGTTCGCCGCGCGGGTGGTGGGCGAGAAGTACGATTACTTCGGCGCGGCGACGGCGTGGATATACCAGCATACGAAGCTGATCGTGCCGATCGACGTGGAGGGGCATTCGTTCTGCTCGGACCTGGCCGTGCGCGCCGGGCGCTACTGCGGCGGCGAGCTGTTCGGCGATACGCCGGCCTATTGCATCGTGCCGAAGATGTTTCTGGCCGAGCTGGTGCGGATCGGAGTGGAGTTTAACGAGGAGTAAGTTATATCTGCGGGAGGTCGGCGAGGAAGCGGGCGAGGTCCTGTTCGTCGCAGGGGGCGTCTTTGGTGTCGCCGGCGAGGTAGCTGTCGTAGGCGGTCATGTCGAAGTGGCCGTGGCCGGAGAGTCCGAAGAGGATGGTCCTCCCCTTCCCTTCCTCGCGGGCGGCGAGGGCTTCGACGATGGCGCCCCGGACGGCGTGGGCCGATTCGGGGGCGGGGATGATGCCTTCGCTGCGGGCGAAGGTGATGGCGGCTTCGAAGATCTGCCGCTGGTCGTAGGCCTGGGCTTCGATGAAGCCGTCGTGGTAGAGCTGGCTGACGAGGGGCGATTCGCCGTGGTAGCGGAGGCCGCCGGCGTGGATGCCGGAGGGCATGAAGCTGTGGCCGAGGGTGTACATTTTCATGATGGGGGTGAGTTTGCCGAGGTCGCCGTAGTCGTAGGCGAAGACGCCGCGGGTGAGGGTGGGGCAGGCGGTGGGCTCGACGGCGAGGGCGCGGATCTGGCGGCCGGCGAAGCGGTCCTGGAGGAAGGGGAAGGCGATGCCGCCGAAGTTGCTGCCGCCGCCGCAGCAGCCGATGACGACGTCGGGGTAGTCGCCGGCTTTGGCGAGCTGGGCTTTGGCCTCGAGGCCGATGACGGTCTGGTGGAGGAGGACATGGTTTAATACGCTGCCGAGGGCGTAGTTGGTGTCGGCGCGGCCGGCGGCGTCTTCGACGGCTTCGGAGATGGCGAGGCCGAGGCTGCCGGGGGAGTCGGGGGTGACGGCGAGAACGCGCCGGCCGGCTTCGGTTTTGTCGGACGGGCTGGGGATGACTTCGGCGCCGTAGACTTGCATGAAGGAACGGCGGTAGGGTTTTTGCCGGCTGCTTATTTTGACCATGTAGACGATGCATTCGAGGCCGTAGAAGCTGCAGGCGAGGCTGAGGGCGCTGCCCCACTGGCCGGCGCCGGTTTCGGTGGCGAGGCGCTTGATGCCGGCGGCTTTGTTGTAGTAGGCCTGGGGGATGGCGGTGTTGACTTTGTGGCTGCCGGCCGGGCTGACGCCTTCGTGTTTGTAGTAGATTTTGGCGGGGGTGTCGAGGGCTTTTTCAAGCTCGTAGGCGCGGATGAGGGGGGTGGGCCGCCAGATGCGGTATTTTTCGACGACCTCTTCGGGGATGTCGATCCAGCGTTCCTGACTGACTTCTTGTTTGATGAGCTCCATGGGGAAGAGGGGCAGGAGGTCGTCGGGGGTGACGGGCTGTTTGGTGCCCGGGTGGAGGGGCGGGGCCAGCTTGGTGGGCATGTCGGCCTGGATGTTGTACCAGCGGCGGGGGACCTCCTGTTCGTCGAGGAAGATTTTTTTGTCGTTGCTCATGGTTGCAGCTCCTTTCTTTGCCGGTAAAATGTGTTGGGTAAAATAAAAAACCCCTCGTCCTGATAGGGACGAGAGGTTGCTCGCGGTACCACCCTGTTTGGCCGCGTGCGCGGCCCGGCTCGCTAAGGCGCGGACGGCGCGGGGCCGTCGATGCCTTTCCCCTGGTAACGGCGGGGAGTGTCCCGGCGGCGCCTACCCCGCATAATGCGGCTCGGGCTGCATTTCCCAGGCCCATTCACCGTGACCAAAATGCCGGCCTTCCACCGCCGCCGGCTCGCTGCGATTCTCCACCACGGTTACTCTTCCTGTTCATCAATGTTGGCTGTTTTTGGGTTTGGTTGGATTATAGCAGTAAAGGGACTGGCCTGTCAAGGGCGGGGGTTACCGGCCGAGTTCTTTTAGGTGACTGAGGTATAATTCGTAGTTCTTTCTGATGATTTCGGGGATGGGAAGGTTGTAGGGACAGCGGGTGAGGCAGACGCCGCATTCGGTGCATTGGGCGACGGATTCGATGGCTTTTTTGGCGAAGCCTACGGCGACTTCTTTGGACATGCGGTGGGCGACGATGGGGTAGCCCATGGCGGGGGTGATCATGACGCCGTTGGGGCAGGGCTGGCAGTATTCGCACCGGCGGCAGAACTGGCGGCCGAGGCGGTCGCGGTATTCGGCCATGAGGGCGCGGTCGGCGTCGGTGACGGTGTTGGGGGCGTCGTAGATGGCGGCGACTTCGTCGACGTATGCCACGGAGTCGAAGCCGGGGATGGGGATGACGCCTTCGTGTTGGCGGAGGTATTTGAAGGTGAGGGCGGCGTTGTCGAGGACGCCGCCGGCGAAGGGCTTCATGGCGAGGATGCCGAGGCCGAGGGAGCGGGCGGTGACGTGGAGTTCGTCGGCGGCCGCGGGTTCTACGAAGCTGAAGGGGAACTGGATGGTGGCGAAGAGGCCGGTTTTGATGAGGCGGTTGGCCATGGCGAGGCTGTGGGAGGTGAGGCCGATGTGGCCGATTTTGCCCTGTTCTTTGGCTTTGACGAGGGCTTCGAGGGCGCCGCCGGGGCCGGAGATGGCCTGCCAGTCCTTTTCCTGGGAGACCTGGTGGAGTTGGTAGAGGTCGATGTGGTCGGTCCGGAGGAGGCGGAGGCTGGCGTCGAGGTGTTCGGCGGCGCCGGCGGCGTCGCGTTTCATGGTTTTGGTGGCGAGGACGATTTTGTCGCGCATGCCGGCGAAGGCGCGGCCGATTTTGTCTTCGCTGCCGATGTAGGCGTTGGCGGTGTCGTAGAGGGTGACGCCTTTGTCGTAGGCGCGCCGGAGGACGGCGATGGCGTCGTCGACGCCGAGGCGGATGATGGGGATGCCGCCGAAGCCGAATTCGGAGACGTTCAGGCCGGTTTTGCCGAGGGGCAGGTAGCGCATGAAGGTTCCCTCCGTTAAGCGTTTTCTTTTCCTGGTATTTTCTTCCCAGCACGGCCTGTTTCCTGCCGGGAGACGGGACGGAACAGGCGGATTTTCGGGCGGGGAAAAAGTTGTGTCCGGGGCGCAAGAATGTTAGTATATATTATATCTAGATTATCTCTGCCAGTTTTACGGAGGGTGGAATGAATTTATTCGGTTCTAAGAATAGTGACGCCAATTTTCAGAAGTGCATCGCCGAGGCGCGCAAGTGGTTCGAGCGCGAGGACCGGGAGAAGGCCTGCTATTGGTATACCAAGGCGGGGCTGGCGGGCCGCGCGGACGCGGAGATGCGCGATCTGGGCGATTATCTGGTGGTGGCGACGGAGTACCGGCCGGAGATGGCGAGCGAGGTGGCCCGGCTGATCCTGGGGCGCAGCGGCCCTATTCCGGCGATGTATATGCAGGATGTTTTCTGCTGCGCGCTGTTCGTGCCCGACCGGGCACTGGAGCAGGAGGCGATCCGCCGGGTGCTGGGCGATAAACTGACGCCGACGCTGTGCGTGCGGATCGCGGATATGTATTTCGAGTATGCCGCCGACCGGCGGGATCAGGTGCAGGCGGTGCTGTGGATCCAGCGGGCCGCGGCGGCCGAGGCGAGCGGGTTCAGCGACTGGGCGGCGAAGGCGTACGCGCTTTTCCTGCTGGTGAACGAGGATGAGAAGGCGAAGCTGGCGGTGCTGGGCTGCGCCCAGAAGGCGCTGGAGCTGGCGGCGACGGACGCGGATATCAATGTGGACGCGCTGGAGGATCTGCTGGAGGCGTTGGGGTTTCTGGAGTACGACGGCAGCCTGATCGCGAAGTATCTGTATGAGAAGCTGCTGGCGAACAATAATATCGCGCTGCCGGAGAAGCACCGCATCTGGCAGGAGCTGAAGGAGCTGCAGGAGCACCTGAAGGGGTAGGGGCGGAGCAAAGCCTGAAACCGGGATCGGTTTCAGGCTTTTTTAATTGTGTTATACTATTTGCTGCCGCGGTGAAGATTCCGGCCGGCAGTTTTACCGGGCGGGAGGCGGCGGCTTAGCCGCGGCCGGGGCACGGTTGCTCAAGGCGGAGGAGTTCGAGGAGGACGCGCGGCAGTTGGCCGGCCAGGTCGCCGAGGCGGCCGGCGCTTTTGCACGGGGCGCCGTCGCCGTGACCGGCGATTTTGGCGGCCGGCCGGGAGACGAGCCTGGGCGGGGCGCTGACGATAAGGCCGGTTTCGCCGCCGCTGTGGGCGGCGGAGCCTGCGGGCAGGACGGCGAGGGTGTCGAGGAAGGTGTCGACGATGTGGGGGTCGAGTTTGCTGCCCCGCGACCAGAGGAGGACTTCGTGGGCTTCGTGAGGATGGCGGGCGCAGCGGTAGGGACGGTCGGCGGTGACGGCGTCGAAGTTGTCGGCGACGGCGACGATGCGGGCGAAGAGGTGTATCCGGTCGCCGGCGAGGCCGCGGGGGTAGCCGGTGCCGTCGTAGTTTTCGTGGTGCTGGCAGGCGATGTGGGCGGCGGAGATGGGGAGCGCCCAGTGGCGTCTGAGGATGTCGAAGGCTTCCCGGCCGTGCCGTTGGACGGTGCGCCATTCGTCGGCGGACAGGGGGCCGGGCTTGTCGAGTATTTCCGGCGGGACGTGCCTTTTGCCCAGGTCGTGCAGGAGGGCGCCGACGGCGAGTTCGCCGAGCTGGCCGATGGGGAGGCGAAGTTTGACGCCAATGAGGACGGAGAGCAGGCAGACGTTGAGGGAGTGGCTGAAGGTGTAGGCGTGGTGGCTGCGCAGGTTGGAAAGGTGGCCGAGAACGTGAGGGTTGTCGATGACGTCTTCGACAATTTTTACGATTACCGCCTTCAGTCCTCCTATTTCGATGCCGCGGTCGCGGAGGAAGCGTCCCGCTACGCGGTGGACAAATTGCAGGGCTTCGGCTTTGGTCCGGTGGTCGAACAGTTGGCCGGGCTCGATATTGGCGTAGGGAACCCGGTGGGAGAGGAGCTCCGCTTCAACCGGGGGCGGCAATGGACTGCGGCCGTCCGCGGAGGAGGCGTCGGGAAGCGAGGCGGCTTTGTCTTCAAATGGGCTGCGGGCAGGCGCTATTGCGGGCGTGGGTTGACCGGTCGTCAGGCTGAGCATTGTTTTCCCCCCCGAATGCTTGTGTGATGCAATATATATTTACATCTTTACCCATGTTTCCCAATTAAATCCTATGTTAATATTAAATCATTCTTAATGGATTGTTGTGTCGAACTATAGTGGCGCAAGGTGGTTTCTTTCCGACATCGTCCGTCATTATGCGTCATCGGGAGACGGCCGTGCGGCCAAACGCGGCCGCAGGCAGGCGGAAGCGGCTCCGGACGCGGGTTTGGCGACGGTTTGCCTAGTCGCTTCGTGTCGATTTTTTTCTCGCTGGAAAGTGAGAGGTCCGGAAATTTTTTCAATTTACTCTATTCGGGAAAAATATGTTACTATACTTGCGACTTTGAAAATAAATGTGTTATACTATTATCGTGAGTAGTGAGTTATTGATGCATATCATCGGGAGCGTGATAGTTGGTGAAAGCCAGAATTGCCATAAATGGCTTCGGACGAATCGGCAGGATGTGCCTGCGGGCTTCTCTGGCAAGGGAGGATATCGAGGTCGTGGCGATCAACGGAACGACGGATCCGGCGTCGCTGGCCCGGTTGCTGAAATATGATTCGGTGCACGGCATTCTCGACCGCGCTGTCACTGCCACCGACCGCGAGATAGTGGTCGACGGCAAGCCGATCAGGATACTGTCGGACCGCAACCCCGCCAACCTGCCCTGGGGTAACCTGGGAGTGGATATAGTTATCGAGTCGACCGGCAAGTTCAATACCGGGCGCGACTGTCAGACCCATCTGGACAACGGGGCCGGCAAGGTGATAATTACCGCGCCGGCGAAGGACGCTGTGCCGACTTTTGTTATGGGTGTCAATGATGGCTGTTATAGTCATCAGAAGCATCATATCGTTTCGACGGCTTCGTGTACGACCAATTGCCTGGCGCCGGTGGCCAAGGTGCTGCATGAGCGGTTCGGGATCGTGAGCGGTTTTATGTCGACGGTGCACGCGTTTACGACCGATCAGCGCAGTCTTGACAACAGCCATAAGGACCCCCGGCGGGCGCGGAGCTGCGTGCAGTCGATCGTGCCGACGACGACCGGCGCGGCAAGGATGATCGGCGAGGTTATCCCCGAGCTGAAGGGCAAGCTGAACGGGATCGCGATCAGGGTGCCGGTGCCGAATGTGTCGCTGACCGATCTGGTGGCCCAGCTCAGCCGGCCGGTGACGGCCGAGGAGGTCAATCAGGCGCTGCAAACGGCAGCCCACGGCGAGCTCAGGGGGATTATGGATTACTGCGATGAGCCGCTGGTGTCGGTGGATTTCCTGAAGAACAGTCATTCGGCGATCGTGGATGCGCTGTCGACGATGGTTGTGGGCCCGAATTCGGTCAAGGTTCTCGCCTGGTACGACAACGAGTGGGGTTACGCTTGCAGGGTTATCGATTTCGCTTGCCTCATGGCCCGGAGGGCCGAAGAAAATTTAGCATGGCCGACCCGCAAAGCGGCCGGTTGAGGAGGTTGTTTGCATGTCTGCTCATTGTCCCGATTGCGGCGGCCGGGGAACGGTTGCTATGGATTGCCCGTATTGTCGCGACAGTGATTCTTTTGAACACCATGATCTTTCCGGTAAGGTTTGTCCGGGCTGCGGCAGCACAGGTTATCTTGAGGATGCCTGTCCGTCCTGCGGCGGGAGGGGATCGGCCAGCTACTTTCGCAAGGTAGGCTGACCGGAAATAAGGAACCGGGCCTGTTTGGCCCGGTTCCTTATTTTTGCGGGGATGATGTTGTCAGGAGCCTATTGGATGGTGAAATTGTAGTCGCCGATGTGGTCGCCGTCGAAGTATACTTTGACGGTGTACCGGCCGGTCTGCCAGGAGCCGACTTCGTCGGCGCCGGCGCCAGAGGCGAAAACGACGCTCGCCCAGTCTTTCTTGGGGTGGGTGGTCTTTTTTATTTCGACGACTTTGCGGCCTGCGGGGTCGATGTACTGCAGGACTACGGGGATGGCGGCGTCGGCGATTTTGTAGCTGTTGTTCTTGTAGGCGATTTCGGTGTAGATGTTCTTGGCCCGGGGGCTGAATTGGGCGGAGTAGGTACGCTGCTTGTAGGGGGTAATCTGCCGGCCGCCTTCGAAGAAGCGGACGGTGGTGACTTGCCCTTTTTTGGCGCCTACGGGCGCGGGTTGCTTTTCTTTGGCCGGCAGGAATTTACCGGCCAGCTCGCGGATGGTTTTTTCGATGTCGAAGCCGCGGAAGGTTTTGTCGATACCGCCGTCGAGTTCGCCGGCGAGGGTTGCGTTGTCGAGAGAGCGGAGACCGACGACGACGTTGCGGACGAGCAGGCCCCCCGTGGCAAGCAGGAGGGCGACGATGACGAGGATGACGGTGAGTTCCTTGATGATTGCCGAGCGGTTACTGTCCAAGCATCCTCTCCCCTTTCGGCTGTTTTTACCAGGGAACGGTGTCAGAGGATCGCGCCGCCGTCGACGACGATTGTCTGGCCGGTTACCATGCCGGCGGTCAGGAGCAGCGGGGCGACGACGTCGGCGACGTCTTCGGGGCTGCAGACCCTGCCCAGGGGGGTGCCGGCGCCGAGCCTGGCGATGTGGTCCTCGCGCCCGGCGACCCAGCGGGTGAGGACGATGCCGGGAGCGACGCTGTTGACGCGGATTTCGGGGGCGAAAACCTGGGCGAGCGATTTGGTGAGGCTGATGGCGGCGGCTTTGGAGGCGGCGTAGGCGATGGAGCTGCCCCGGCCGGTGATGCCGGCGATGGAGGTGATGTTGACGATGGCGCCGCCGGTTTTTTTGAGGTGGGGGCGGCACGCCCGGCAGGCGAAGTAGGCGCCTTTGACGTTGACGGCCATGATGTCGTCCCAGAATTCGCCGGTGAGGCCATCGAGGTCGCCGGCGTCGACGAAGCGGGTGGTGCCGGCGGAGTTGACGAGGTAGTCGAGCCGGCCGAAGCGGCGGACGGTGTTGTCGACCATTACCCGGACCTGGTCGTCGGCGGCGACGTCGGCTTTTTCGATGAGGCAGCCGACCCCCGCCTCCCTGACGGCCGCGGCCGTGTCGAGGGCGTCTTTTTCGGAGCGGGAGTAGTTGACGACGATGTCGATACCCTGGGCGGCGAGGCGCAGGGCCACCGCCCGGCCGATCCCCGTGCCGCCGCCGGTTATGAGGGCTACTTTCCGATTGTCCATTGTTCTGCCTCCTGGGCGGGCAACTGCCGCGCGTGATGTACGTTATTCTAATGGTAGTTTCTACGCCGGGGCTTATATCCCTGTAATACCGCCGGGAAAATCTGCCGGCCCGGGGATTGTCACGCTTTTGTCATATTTCCGGTTTATCATCACATACATAGGTGGTCGGCATAGCACCGGTTAATTTGGTAATAATTTATTAGGTTTTATCGAAGACAATCCGGTGCATAGCCGACCATTCCCATAGATTGGCCCGCCGGTCGAAGCGCCGCCGGCGGCAGGTTGAACGGGTATGGGTAATATTACTCGTTGCCCCCGCGTGCCGGTTTTGTTATATTGACTATGGGCGGAGTATACATAATCCAGGATCATGCCGGTTTTAAGGAGGTTTTTCGATGAAAAGAATCGTACTTACCCTGGCCGCTCTCCTCACCCTGAACGCCGCGACGGCCCTGGCCGCGCCGATCAACGACCTGGGGCGCGGGCAGACTGCCCTGGGAGTGGGCACGGGCGCCGTTTATCTGGAGCATAAGCTTACGGACAGCTTTACCCTCGGCTTCGAGAATGTCGACCACGGCGCAAGCATGGACGATGTTTACGGGCAGTTTCAGCTTGCCGAAAATTTCCGCGGAATCGTCGGCAGCCGCGATCTGGCCGGCGGTTCGAAGCTGTACGTCGGGGCGGCGGTCCACGGTCCCCTGTCCCCCGAGTGGGACGGCTACGCGTCGCTGATCGGCGGCAGCAATTTCAACGAGGTGCAGGTGGGAGCCAATCTCCGCCTGGCTAGCAATCTCGATCTCAACGTCGACTACCATTCGTTTTCGCCCGACTACGGCCGCAGCAAGAGTGGCGTGGGCGTGGGCGCAACGGTTAGGTTCTAGGCCGCGGATAGACGATGGGCCAATAATAAAAAGACGCTCCTGTCGGAGGATTTCCGGCAGGAGCGTCTTTTTATTGTGGCGGGCTCCGATGGTTGCGTATGTACTCGGCAACCTCGTCCGCCGCCAGCGGCGGGCTATAGAGGTAACCCTGGTAGTGGGCGCAGCCGAGTTGGCTGAGTTTGTCGCGCTGGGATTCGTTTTCGACGTATTCGACGATTGTTCTGATGCCGAGCGAGTTGCACAGGGAGCTGATGGAGGCGACGATTTCCTGGCAGCTGCGGTCGGTTAGGACGTCGCGGCTCAGGACGCCGTCGATTTTGAGGGTGTCGACGGGGAAGTTTCTGATGTAGTAGAGCGAGGTGTGGCCCATGCCGAAGTCGTCGATGGCTATGGCTACGCCGCCGGCGCGGATTTCGGCCAGCAGGGCGTCGGTGCGGCGGTCGTTGGTCAGGGCGATGGTTTCGGTGATTTCGAGGCAAAGGTCGGCGGGCTTAAGACCGTAGGTCCCGAGCGTGCGGTGGATTTCGCCGGGCAGGAGGTCGGACTGCAGTTGGAGGACGGATATGTTGACGGCGATCTGGAAACCGTCCAGCCCAACATTCTTCCAGTCCCGCAGTTGCCGGCAGGCGGCGTCGAGCGTCCACCGGCCGAGCCGGTGTATTAGGCCGGCTTCCTCGGCGACGGCTACGGTAAGCTGCGGCGGTATGCGCCCGTATGTTTTGTGTTGCCAGCGCAGCAGTGCTTCGACGCCGGTGACGCGGCCGTCGCGGCCGACCTGGGGCTGGTATTCGAGAAAAAGCTCGTGGCCGGCGAGCGCTTTGCCGAGGTCGTGGGCGAGGACTCTGGCCAGGTTGCCGATGCTGTCGGGACGGGTGAGGAAGCTGCTCCTGGCGGCGGGGGCGGCGGTGAGTTCCCGGAGGAACCCGGCGAGGGCTTGCTTGGTCTCGAGGATTTTCTGTTTTTCGCTTAAGGTTACGAACGGCAGGTAGATGGCGGCGGCCAGGGCGATGTTGAAAAGCTGCAGGATGGCGCCGCTCCAGGAGCCGGTCGCCAGGTAGCCGCCGACGACGGGCGGCGTGGTCCAGTTGACGGCCTGACCGACGGGGGCGACGAGCCCAACGGCGATCGCGACGTAGGATACGAGGGCGAGGGCCACCGGTACGAGCAGGAAGGGAATCAGGTAAAGCGGGTTGAGAACGATGGGGAGGCCGAAGACGACGAGTTCGTTGATGTTGAAAAGGCCGGGCAGGAGCGATAGTTTGACGATTTTTACGGTGTTGCCCCGCCGGGCGGCGATGAGGAGGGCGACCAGGAGGCCGGCGGTCGAGCCGGCGCCGCCGAGGAGGACGAAGCAGTCGAGGAAGGTCTTGGTGAGCATTTCCGGCGGGGGCGCGGCTCCGGCCTGGACTCCGGCGAGCTGGATGAGCGGCAGTACCTGGCCGAGGATGTTGTTGCCGTGGAGGCCGAAGAACCAGAGGAGATGGGCGAGGATGAGGAAGAGGGGCATTTCGGCGAGGGGGTTTTCGAGGTAGCCGAACAGGGCGGCAAGGGCGGCGCCGGCGAATTGCCGGATGTCGCCGATACCGGCTGCGGCCGCGCCCGCCTTGAGGGCGGCGAAGGCTACGATGGTGACTGTGGCCGGCAGAAGACCGGCCATGGCCTGGGAGATTACCGGGTCGGCGGCGTCGGAGAAATAGCGGATGCCGAGCGGTCGGAACGAGCACAGCCACAGGAACAGTTCGGTGGCGGCCAGGGAGGCCGCGATGGCGAGGAATATCCCTCCCGCTCC
The DNA here is from genome assembly GCA_032334055.1 of Selenomonadales bacterium 4137-cl. Classification (NCBI taxonomy): domain Bacteria; kingdom Bacillati; phylum Bacillota; class Negativicutes; family Acetonemataceae; genus Anaeroselena; species Anaeroselena agilis. Next base: position 3,202,993 of record JAUOZS010000001.1, read on the forward strand.
GTACCAGGCGTACCGTATGCCGACCAAGCCCTGGACGTCGAAGGGCTGGATGAGCGCCATCAGGGCGGAGAAGGCCACGAGCGGGGCGGCGAGTCTGTTTACGCGGCCTTCGGCGACGGGCCGGCCTGTTTCGGCCAGGAAGTAGCTGACGGAAACAGCCAGCAGGATGGCGAGGATGTTGAGGGTGGCGTCGGCAATGGCCTGGCCGAACACCGTCCACCGGTCGCCGAAGATGCGCAGCATCGCCTGCTGGTAGGCCGGAACGGGCAGGTTGTTTGTCATGATGGCGAAGGAGCCGATTACCGCTGCCGGCATGTTGACCAGCAGCCCACGGCGGACGGCGGCGAGGTGCCGCTGGCTCGCGGCCCGCTGTGCTATTTGCGGCCAATTCATCAGATGTGACCTCACATGCTTTTTTGCCGAAAAAGGCTGAAATATGTTTTCGGTGCCAATATGGAAAATCCTTCCGAATGCGGCGGATAGGTTCTAGGGACGCGGGTTGATTTTTTATGTAGGATTATGGCAACGGAGGAAGAATCATTTATATGCAGTATAGTTCGCCGCAATTTGGGGGAGGGTCCTGATGTTTTCAGTCGCTTTGGTGTGCGTAGCGCTCGCCGTCATCGTTTTTCTGCTGAACCGCAAGGTAAAGATGGGTCCCGCGATGCTGGCCGGTTCGGCGATTATTTTTTTTGCGTCCGGCGCGACGCCGGCCAAGCTGTGGTCAGCGACCGCCGCGACGGCGACCGGCCGCGCCACGTGGGAGATTATGCTGGCGCTTTATTTCGTGATGTGCCTGGAGTTCCAGCTCCGCACGGGCGGCATCATCGACGGGATGATGACGGCGGCCAGGAAGCTGTTCCGCAGCGACCGAATTTTGCTCGCGCTGATGCCGTCTTTTCTGGGGTTTCTGCCGTCGCTGGGGGGAGCGATTTTTTCCGCGCCGCTGGTGGAGAATGCCGCCAATTCTTTCGTCATCAGCCCCGAGAGAAAGACGGCCATCAATTACTGGTTCCGACATGTATGGGAGTTTTCCAATCCGATCTTCACCGGTATGCTGCTGGCCAGCCAGTTGTCGGGCATCCCGCTCGGCGACCTTGTTTTCCGGATGATATGGGCGACGGCTGTGGCGCTCGTTATCGGCTGGCTGCTGCTGATCGCGCCTCTGAAGCCGGCTGCGGCGGCGCCCGCGCCGCCGGCTTCAACGGTCGATGATCAGACGGGCTGGCGGTTCGTCTTCCTGGCGGCGGGACCGATCCTCGCCAATTTTGCGCTGGTGGTGTTTTTCAAGCTGAGCGCGGCGGTGGCGATGGCGCTGGTGGTGGCGGGGATGGCGCTGATCATTCGCCAGGACGCCGCGGATATCCGCGCGATGCTCGCCCACGCCCTGGACGGCAAGCTGCTGTGGGGGGTTGCCGGCATTTTGTTTTTCCAGCGCATTTTGAGCGAATCCGGCGTGATCGGCGATGTGGCCGCGCTGCTGGATAATTTGGCGATCCCGGCGACGGTGATCATCGGGGTGGTAGCCTTTCTCGGCGGTCTGCTGACCGGTACTTCGCAGGGCTTTGTGGCGATCGCTTTTCCGTTTATCGCGCTGCTGTCGCCGGGAAACTTGACGCTGGTGACGATTTGTTTCGTGGCGGGCATGGCGGGCCAGATGCTGTCCCCCGCCCACCTTTGCCTGCTGGTGACGCTGGATTATTTCCGGGCCGATTTCCTGCGGTCGCTTCGCCCGATACTGCTGCTGGAGATTGTAATGGTGGCGGCGGCGGTCGCGGTGGTTTCGTGGTGGGGATAGGGGAAACGAAGACGGCCCCTCAATAGAGGCCGTCTTTTTTATTTCCTCTTATCCTTCTTCGATTAGTTCGACGATGCTGATGTCTTCTTTCTGGAGGTCGAGCATCATGCCGCTGGGAATGCAAACGACCGGTTTGGTCCAGTAACGGTCGCGGGTGTTGAGGACGATGATTTTCGCCCGCTGGCCGGTGCTGAGGATAACGTTGTTGCCGGTGAAGTGCTCGCGCATGTTGTCGAGGAAGGTCAGGCAGACGCCGGTTTCGAGCTTTGCGTGCATCTGGTCGGCGATGGCTTCGAGGGCGGCAAGGGGAGTAAGCCGCCGCCGGTAGGTTCGGTCGGACGTCATGGCGTTGTAGATGTCGGCGATGGCGATGATCTGCGCGAAGGGATGGATCTGGTCGCCGGCCAGTTTTCCGGGATAGCCGCTCCCGTCGCACCGCTCGTGGTGCTGCAGGATGCCGAGCTTGGCGCCTTCGGAGAGTCGCTGCTCGTTGTGGATCAGGGTGTAGCCTTCATGGGGGTGACGTTTGATGACTTCGAATTCGCGGGGCGAGAGGGTGCTGGGTTTGTCGAGGACGGTTTGGGGAACGAATAGTTTGCCGATGTCGTGAAGGAGCCCGGCCAGAACGAGGTCTTTGAGCTGCGCTCCCTTGTATTTTCGCCAGCGGCCGAGCACGGCGGCGATGATGGCGACGTTGAGCGAATGCTGGAAGGTGTGGTCGCTGTGGAGCCTGATTTCATATAGGTAGTCGAGGACGCCGACCGTTTCCGCGAGAAGGGTTATCCGTTGGTCGACGAGTTCTTCCATCTCCAGGATGGGCACTTCGCGAAAAACGCGGATATGTTCGAAGGTATGCCTGATGGCGTCGACGGTCCGCACGTATTCTCCCAGAAAGGCGGCTGTGGACAGATACGGCGATGGCATGTCCGCCAGCGGCGGCTGCCGCTCGTCGACAAAGACGCAGGGTACCCGCCAGTTGCGGAGGTTGGCTATCTGCCAATGGGTGAGCCGCGTGCCCCGCTCGAGCAGCACGACGCCTTCCTCCGAAATTACTTCTTTGTCGATGAGCATGCCCGGGGACAGGTCTTGCACGGATATTTTCCTCAATTCTAGAACCTCCCGAGAGTTTGAGGTAATATAACAAAAACACCGGTGAATCAGCCAGTGTTTTTATTGTTCCCCGAGCCTGGGGGGAACCGGGTAACCGGTTCGGCAAGCGGTTTGGGGAGACGTTATGTGTGCCACGCTCCTTGAGCCAGATATGGCATGTTTCTACAAAATTCTACAAAAATTGTACCCCTTTTATGCAATAATTGCCAGGGACTATAGTCCTAAAAAAGTAGGACTATAGTCCCGTTTTTAGGTCGAAAGTCCTAAGGGCCGAACACGCGGGCGGCGGCCGGCGGCACCGTACGACGGCCGCCTCCTGGCCGCGGGGGGCGGAGGCGCTGCGTCCCCCGGTCCCCCGCCCCAAAGACGGTAGTGCTTTGACGTAACAGCCCGGTCCGGGCTGTTTGCGTTATAGGGAAAAAATGAACCGGCTTAATGGAAGGGGGTATTAAGCCGGTTCACGCTATGCCGGCTCGAAGGCCGGTTGGAAGGGTAGCGGTTATTTGCCGAATACCAGGTCAGGCAGCCAGAGGACGGTTTCCGGGAAGAGGGCCATTATGACGACCTGAATGATTATGGCCGCGATGAAGGGTATCGATTCCCTGATGTATTCGTCGGTGGGGCATTCGAGGAGCGAGCAGGCGGTGAACATGGCCACCCCGACCGGCGGGGTCATGCCGCCCATGGTGATGATGGTCATCATTAGCAGGCCGAAGTGGACCGGGTCGATGCCGACCGATTTCATGATCGGCAGGAAGATGGGGGTGAGGAGCAGGGTGTTGACGGTGGCTTCCATGAACATGCCGGCGAAGAAGAGGAAGCCGAGGACGAGGAAGAGCAACAGGGTGGGATTGGTGGTTATGCCGGTTATGAGTTCGGCCAGGGTCTGCGGCAGGCCGTCGTAGACGGTGGCGTAGCCGAAGATGCCGGAGCAGGAGATGATGAGCATGATGATGCCGTTGTCGTTGACGCTGTGTTTTAATACTTCGCGGACTTTCTGCCAGTTAAGCTCCTTGTAGACGTACCAGCCGACGGCGAAGGCGTAGACGACGGCGAAGGCGCCCGCTTCCGAGGGGGTGAAGATGCCGAATCTGATGCCGACGATGAGGATGACGGGAAAGAGCAGGGCCCAGATGCAGTCGATGAAGCTGTCGAATACTTCCCTGGCGGTCGGGGCGGAGCGGGCGACGCCGTAGCCTTTTTTTCTGGCGGTGACGTAGGCGGCGGCCATGAGGATGGCCGTCATGTAGACGCCGGGCATGACGCCGGCCACCAGGAGTTTGCCGATCGATACTTCGCCGACGAAGCCGTAGAGGATGAGGCCGATGCTGGGGGGGATGGTGGCGGTGATGAGGCCGCTGAGACCGATGACGGCCGCCGTGTAGCCTTTGGAGTAGCCTTTGGCGATCATGGAGGGGCCGAGGAGCCGCGATTCCATCGCCACGTCGGCGACGGCGGAGCCGGATATCCCACCCATGAGGGCGCTGAGGACGATGGATACGTGGGCGAGGCCGCCCACAAGGTGGCCGGTGAGGACGGTGGAGAAGCGGATCAGCCTGGTGGTGATGCCGGAGGCGTTCATGAGGTGCCCGGCGCAGACGAAGAAGGGCACCGCGAGGAGCGGGAAGGACTGGGTGGAGGAGATCATTTTCTGGACGCCGACGGTGAGCGGCAGGTCGGGTTCGGACAGGATGAAGGCGACGCCGGCGATGCCGATGGTGAAGGCGAGCGGTACGCCGAAGATGAGCAGCACGAAGAAGATTACGCCTACGAGAGACATCAGGATACCTCCGTTCGTTGCTGCGCGCCGGCATCCGTTTTGCCGCTTTTGAGCAGGGCGGCAACCTTGGTGCAGACGGTGGTGAGCATGAGCACGCAGCCGACGGGCACGCTGACGGTGGCGTAGGAGTAGCTGAGTTCAAAGGTGTTGAAGGTGCGCTCGTAGTTTATGACGCTGAGATAGAAGCCGTATACGGTGATTACGGCCAGGAATGCGCCGATGAGGGCGTATGAGGCCAGGAGGATGGCGTTTTGCACCTTGGGGGGGAATTTGGCTATCAGTATGTCGATGCCGATGTGGTTGTTGTTGCGCAGGGCCATGTCGGCGCCGAGGAATACGACCCAGCCGAACAGCAGCTGGGCTATGTCGACCGACCAGACGATCGGGTAGCCGAACCATCTGAGCATCGCGGCCAGGAAGACGAGGAGGATGATTGTCGCCATCAATATTTCAGAAACGGTTTCCTCGATTTTGTAGACGGTTTTCAGGATCGCCACTTCGTTCACCTCGTTCGTGAAGCTCCAACGGGGAAAAGGATGGGAGGATAGCCATCCTCCCATCCCAGCGAATCGCTATTTCTTGCCGAGAACTTCGTTTACTTGTTTGCGCAGATCGACCAGTTTGTTCTTTTCGTAGACTACTTCGGTGGCTTTTTTGAAGGGGGCGATGTCTACCTGGTTGATGGTCACGCCGGCGGCTTTCATTTTGGCTTCGTAGTCCTTCAGGCCGTCGAGGGTTTTCTTGGAGGCGAAGTCGCCGGCTTTGACGGCTTCTTCGAGGAGGATGGCCTGATATTCTTTGGGCAGGGTGCTGAACCATTTTTCGCCGCATACGAGGCCGGTCATGAGCTGGAAGTGGCCGGTCTTGGTGATGTATTTGATGACTTCGTGGAGGTGGGCGCCGAAGACGGCCGGGTGCTGGGCTTCGGCCCCGTCGATGACTTTCTGCTGCAGGCCGGGGTATACTTCGCTCCAGGAGAGGGCGGTCGGGGTGGCGCCCATGGCGGAGATGGTGCCCTGCCAGATGGGCGAGCCGGGGGTCCTTATCCTGAGGCCTTTGAGGTCGGCGGGTTCTTTGACAGGCACGTTGGTGAGGAAGTGGCGGTCGCCCTGGTACCAGTTGAAGGACAGGACGTGGAAGCCGTGGCTCTGAAGTTTGTCGGCCCAACCCTGGAAGAGTTTGCTGGTGGCAAGTTTACGGGATTCGTCGTAGTTGTCGGTGATGTAGGGCGCGCCGAGGATGCCGATTTCGGGAACTGCCCGGGCCAGCCGCGCCGGGTCGGTGATTACGGCGACGTTGGCGCCGACTTTGGCCTGTTCTTCGAGGTCGTCGGTGGTGCCGAGCTGGGAGCTGGGGAAGACCTGGATCTTGAGTTTGCCTTTGGTGCGGGCCTCGACGTTCTTTTTGAGTTCCATAGCGCCAAGGTACATCGGATCTTGCTCGGTTACGACCATGCCGATTTTCAGAAGATAGGTCTTGTCTTTGTCGGCGGCGGGTTTGGCGCCGGAGCCGCAGCCTGCGAGCAGTCCGAGCCCCAGGGCAAGGATCAGAAGGCATGCCAGAATTTTTTTCACGTTATTCCCTCCTCCGTGTTTTCGCGACGTATTTATTCCAACCGAGGTTTACCAGACAGTTCCTGAAGGGCTATCACCTCGCACTGTAGGTTGTCAGGGGGGGTTCCGCGGCGCGTCTGAGCGGTCCGGGTCCGCTGTTGTCCCTCGGAATGCGCTCTTGTCTCTTTATACCCCGGCGTAGGCCATGAAGCCGCCGTCGACGGGGACGACGATGCCGGTGACGAAGCCGGATACGTTCTCGTCGGCGAGCCAGACGAGCGTGCCGAGGAGTTCTTCGGGGTTGCCGAAACGGCGCATGGGGGTGTGGGCGATGACTTTCTCGGCTCTGGGGGTGAGCGAGCCGTCGGGGTTGGTGAGCAGGGTGCGGTTCTGTTCGGTAAGGAAGAAGCCGGGGGCGATGGCGTTTACTCTGATGCCGACGTCGGCCATGTGGACGGCGAGCCATTGGGTGAAGTTGCTGACAGCGGCTTTGGCGGCGCTGTAGGCGGGGACTTTGGTGATCGGGGCGTAGGCGCTCATGGAGGAGATGTTGATGATGGTGGCGCCGGGGCGGCCGATCATCTGGGCGGCGAAAATCTGGCTGGGAATGAAGGTGCCCATGAAGTTTAGGCGCATGACGTAGTCGAAACCTTCGATAGGCATATTGAAGAAGGTGCGGAGCGCTTCGTCCTTGGTTTCCAGGTCGGCGGGCCGGAGGGTTTCCTGGCTGGTGGTGCCGCGCGGGTCGTTGCCGCCGGCGCCGTTGATGAGGATGTCGCAGGGGCCGAGTTCGTTTTGGACGGCGGCGGCCGCTCTGACGACGCTTTCCCGGTTGAGGACGTCGCAGGAGAGGCCGATGGCGCGTCCGCCGGCGGCGACGATGTCGGCGGCGACTTTTTTGGCTTTGTCTTCGCCGCGGCCGAGGATGGCGACTTTGGCGCCCAGGCGGGCGAGCTCGCGGGCCATGGGGGCGCACAGTATCCCGCTGCCGCCGGTGATTACCGCTACTTTGCCGTGCATTTTGCCGCTCATGCTTGTTTCCCTCCGCTCGTTTTTTCGATCGCATCCCAGAGTCCGTGAAGGTATACGGCGCCGAGGGCTCGGTCGTAGAGGCCGTAGCCGGGCATGCCTTCCTCGCCCCAGATCATCCGGCCGTGGTCGGGTCGGATGGGGCCGGTGAAACCGATGTCGTGATAGGCTTTCATCACTTCGAACATGCTGAGAGCCCCGGCGTCGTCCTTGTGGGCGGTCTCGTGGAAGACGCCCGGGCGGTCGATGATGATGTTGCGCACGTGGCCGAAATGGAGCCGGCCCATTGCGCCGAAATGACGGATCATGGCGGGGATGTCGTTGTCAAGGTCGGCGCCGAGGGCGCCGCTGCAAAGGGCGAGGCCGTTGGCGGGGCTGTCGACGAGGCCGACGATGCGTTGGAGGTTGGCCCGCGAGGTGACGATGCGCGGCAGGCCGAATACCTGCCAGGGCGGATCGTCGGGATGGATGGCCATTTTGACGCCGCATGCTTCGGCGGTGGGGATGATGCCTTCGAGGAAGTATTTTAGGTTGGCGAACAGTTTCTCTTCGTCGACTTCTTTGTAGAGGGCGAAGAGTTTCTTGATGTGGGCGAGGCGTTCTTTTTCCCAGCCGGGCAGTTTGAAGCCGTTGGCGCCGTGCTCCATTTGTTCGACGAGTATTTCCGGCTTGAGGCCGCGGATCTTGTCTTCTTCGTAAAAAAGCGCGGTCGAGCCGTCGGGAAGGACTTTGGCGAGGTCGGTGCGCACCCAGTCGAAGACGGGCATGAAGTTGTAGCAGACTACTTCGACGCCAGCGCGGGCGAGGTTTTTGAGGGTGGCGCGGTAGTTTTCTATGTAGCGGTCCCGCGTCGGCAGGCCGAGTTTGATGTCTTCGTGGACGTTGACGCTTTCGACGGTTTTGAAGGTAAGCCCGGCGGCTTCGATCGTGTTTTTAAGGGCGAGGATGTCTTCATAGGGCCAGGTTTCTCCGACGGGGATGAGGTAGAGGGCGCTGACGATGTTGGTTACGCCGGGGATCTGCCGGATGTGGCGGAGGGGGATGCTGTCGTTTTTTTCTCCGTACCAGCGGAATGACATCTGCATGGTTCTCTCTCCCTGTCGAGTTTCTTATTTAGCCAGTTGCGCGTTTGGGTTGTTCGTCTTGCGGGGCAGGAAGTAGTGGCCGTATTCGCCGCGCAGGTATTCGAGGTCGACGACGACTTTGTTGAGGTGCAGGTCGATCGTTTTCTTGGCGAGAACGCGGTCTTTTTCCCGGATGGCGCGAACGAGTTCCCTGTGCTGGTGGATGAGCTGGTCCCAGTCGAAGCCGACGGAGAGGTTGAGCATCCTGACGCGGTTGTAGTGGGCGTTCATTTGCTGCAGCATCGCCCATGTGCGGGCTTTTTTGCAGCCTTTGAAGATGGTGGCGTGCATGGTTTCGTCGAGTTCGAAGAATTTGTGGTAGTTTTTTTCGCTGATGCACAGTTCCTGAAGGGCGACGCAGGACTGGAGCTGGAAGAGGTCTTCGCCGTTAAAGGCTATGCAGGCTTGCTGGATGACTTCTCTTTCGAGCGTTTCCCGCACGAATTTGGATTCTTCGACCTGGTCGGTGTCGATGAGCGATACGTAGGTGCCTTTCTGGGGGTAGATGTCGAGGAGGTTTTCCTGGGATAGCTTGATGAAGGCTTCGCGGACAGGGGTGCGGCTTACGTGAAGCCGCTCGGCGGTTTCCTGTTCGGAGATGCTTTGCCCCGGCGGAAGGGTCAGGTTGATTATGTTGGTCTTTAGCAGCCTGTAAACGTATTCGCGGGCGGATTCCTGCTGATAGCGTTCAATGGCAATCAATTTTCCTTAATCCCCTTTCGCTGTTTCCATCAAAATTCTACCATACTACCATACTAGTGTAAATAGTATATTTCTAAATTTTCCCGTTTTATGAATCAGGCGCCTCACCCATGATGGGTGAGGCGCCCGGTGGCGCATGCCGGCGGGTAAATCTGTTTTCAGAAGGTGAGAATGATTTTGCAGGCGGCGGCGGGGTCGTCGGCGAACAGGCGCATGCCTTCGGCGACGGCGGTGAAGGGCAGGGTGTGGGAGATGATGGCTGCGGGGTCGATTTCCCTGCCGGCCAGCCAGGCTATGACGGCGGGAAACTGCCGGTTGTTGAGCCGCGAGCCGCGGATGTCGAGCTCGCGCCGCATGATGTCGGCCGGGACGATTTTCGCCGCTTCGGCGGGGAAGCCGAGTACGACGATGCGGCCGGCCTGGGAGGCGAGGCGGGCGGCGGCCTGTTCGAGCACGCTGACTACGCCGGTGGCTTCGATGATGACGTTGGCGCCCTCGCCGCCGGTAAAGTCCATGATGCGGGCGACAACGTCGTCCCTGACGGGGTTGAGGGCAAGGTCGGCGCCCAGTGCTCTGGCCCGGTCGAGGCGGGCGTCGAGGGTGTCGGTGACGGCGATGCGTGCGCCGAGGCGGCGGGCCGCCTGGAGGCTGACGAGGCCGGTGGGACCGGCGCCGCAGATGAGGACGCTTTCGCCTCGCCGGACCTGGCCGCGGCTGACTGCCTGGGCGCCGATGCTGAAGGTTTCGACGGTGGCCGCCTGGTCCCAGGGAATGCCGGCGGGGAGTTTGTGGAGGTTGGCGGCGGGGACGGCGATGTATTCCTGGAATACTCCGTCGCGGTGGACGCCGAGGACGCTGACCTGCCGGCAAACGTTGGGGCGGCCGGCCCGACAGGCGTAGCAGGCGCCGCAGGCGAAAACGTTGTCGACGGCGACGGCGTCGCCGGGCCCGAGGCCGTGGACGCCTTCACCGATCCGGCAGACTTCGCCGGCGGCTTCGTGGCCGATGATCCGGGGATAGGTGGCGAAGGGGTTGCGGCCGTGGAGGATGTGGACGTCGGAGCCGCAGATGCCGGCGGCGCGGATGCGGACCACCGCTTCGCCGGCGGCGGGGGGCCCTGGAAGAGGGCGCTCGGTTATTCTCAGTTCTCCCGGTGCGACGATCTCTATGGCTTTCATTTTTCCTCCGTTTCCGCCGCCGGCATCTGCCGGCCTTTTTTTCATGATACTATGGCGGCGCCGTGCGTACAAGGCTTATAACGGGATTAAAAGTAATATTCGTCATTTTTTTCCATGGAAGAAGAGGAGTATTTTTCCATTGCGTCGAATAGCAGTACAGCAAAAATTCCGAAAATTAGGGAGGTATTACGGTGAAGAAATCGGTCGCGCTCCTCATCATCCTGTGCTTGGCAACACTTCTGGCCGCCGGCTGCGGCGGCGGCGACGCCAAAAAGGAGCAGGCGAAGCCGGCGGAAAAAGTGGTCCTCAAGTTCGGCCATCTGGCTGACGAAAAGAATACCTGGCATCTGGGCGCGCTTAAGTTCAAGGAACTGGTCGAGAAAAATTCCAACGGCCGCCTCGAGGTGAAGGTGTACCCGAACGAGCAGCTCGGCAAGGAGAAGGATTTGGTGACCAGCATCCAGACGGGGACGGCCGATATCGGCATTTTCGGCGAGACGCTGACGACCTTCGGGGCGAACAAGACGATGATGATGGCGACGCCGTACCTGCTGCGGGACGCGGCCCATCTCCATAAGGTGGCCGGCGGGGAGATCGGCAAGGAGATAGAGAAGCAGGTGCTGGATAAGGTCAAGCTGCGTGTGCTGGCTTATTTCGAACGCGGGCCGCGCGATCTGACCTCGAACCGCCCGATCAAGAGCCCGGACGACCTTGACGGCATGAAGCTCCGCGTCCCGAATGTCCCGCTGTTCGTGGCCGCCTGGCAGGCGCTGGGCGCCAAACCGACGCCGATGGCGTTCTCGGAGGTGTTCACGAGTCTGCAGCAGGGCACGATCGACGGCCAGGAGAACCCCTACGCGCTGATAAAGAGCGCCAATTTCTTCGAGGTGCAGAAGTACCTGAACAAGACGAGCCACGTCCGCGGCTGGATTTATGTCTGCATCGGCGAGAAGAAGCTCCGGTCGCTGCCGGCCGACCTGCAGAAGGTTATCGTGGACGCAGGCAAGGAGATGCAGAAGTACGAGAACCAGCTTTTCCTCAAGGAGGAGGCTGAGCTGGAGAAGTTCCTGAAGAGCAAGATGACATTCGTGGAGGTTGATAAGGCCGCCTTCCAGGCCAAGGCGAAGGACGCCGTGCTGGCGAACCTCGACGCCGAGCAGAAGGAGCTTTATAACAAGATCGTCACTATCAAGTAGGACAGACAGCGGACCAGGGGTACCCTTACCCCCGACAGCTAGGTGCAGGCGCTCAGCCTGCACCTAGTGCTGACTTGGAAAGGAGCCAGGCGATGAGACTCCTGTTCGATCTTATGGATAAGTTTTTGAAGTTCGGCGCGGTGGTGTGCGTGGGCGGGATGATCGCGGTGGTCATTCTCCAGGTTTACGCCCGGGCGCTGCTGCCGCAGGTTCCCGCCTGGACGGAGGAGGCGTCCCGGCTGTTTTTCATTTATACGATCGGGTTCGCCGCCGGGCCGGCGATTTTCGAGAAAGCGTATGTGAATGTGGATGTGGTGCTGATGAAGCTGGGGCCGGGAGTGCGTCGCGCGCTGGAGCTTGGCGTCGATGTCGTGCTGTTGGCTTTCTTCGCCGTGCTTACGGTCGAGGCGCATAAGCTTTTGAAGGCGGTCGAGGGCACGACTTCGGCGGCGCTGCTGTGGCCGATGGAGGCTTTTTACGGCGGTATCCTGATTATGGTGCTGTTCGTGGCCGTGTATCTCGCACTGGCCCTTCTGAACAGCCTGAGAAGCATCCGGTCGACCAAGGAGGAGCCCGCACGATGACGCTTTTATTGTTCGCGTCCCTGATTGTCGCGCTGGCCATCGGCGTGCCGATTGCTTTCGCGCTGGGGCTTTCGTCGCTGGTGTATCTGCTGTTTACCGATATCCCGATCAATATCATCCCTCAGCGGATGTTTTCGGGCATCGATTCTTTCGTGCTGCTGTGCGTCCCGGGGTTCGTGCTGGCCGGCAATCTGATGAATGTGGGCGGTATAACGCATCGCATCATCGCCTTTTGCATGGCGGTCGTCGGCCATATCCGCGGCGGCCTGGCACTGGCGAATGTGGGGGCCAGCATGCTTTTCGCCGGTATTTCGGGCACGGCGGTGGCGGAAACGGCCAGCATCGGGGCGGTGATGATCCCGTCGATGGTGCGGCAGGGTTATCGGGCCGACTACGCGGCCGCGCTGACGGCGTCGGCTTCGACGGTGGGGCCGATCATCCCCCCCTCCCTGCCGATGATCATCGCCGGTACGATTTCCGGCCTGTCGGTCAGCCGCCTGCTGATCGCCGGGGCCATCCCCGGCATCCTCCTGGGCGTCAGCCTGGGGTCGGTGGCGTATCTGATCGCCCGCAGGAACGATCATCCCAAGGGGCCGCGGGTTCCCTTCCGCGAGGTGGTGAGGAGTTTCTTCGGTGCTTTCTGGGCGATCCTCATGACGCTGATCATCGTCGTCGGGATCATGTCGGGGGTGTTTACGCCGACCGAGGCCTCGATGGTGGCGGTGGTGTACGCTATTTTCATCGGCTTTTTCGTGTACCGGGAGCTTAAACCGCGGGATTTGCCGAGGGTTTTCTGGGATTCGGCGGTGACGACGGCGTCGCTGATGGCGCTGGTCGGTTTCGCGAATGTTTTCGCCTGGATTCTGACCACCGAGGAGATTCCGGTGAAGGTGGCCCAGGCGATGCTGGGCTTTTCGAGCAGTCCGGTCGTGTTTGTCCTGCTGGTGAATTTGCTGCTGCTGTTCGTGGGCACGTTCATGGAGACGATCGCGGCGCTGATGATCCTCCTCCCTATCCTGCTCAAGGTGGCGGTGGCTTTGGGGATCGACCCGATCCAGTTTTCGGTGATGTGCGTGCTCAATCTGGTTGTCGGCCTGACGACGCCGCCGGTGGGGGTGTGCCTGTTCGTGGCGTCGAGCATCAGCCGCGTGCCGCTCGCCCCCCTTACGCGGGCGGTGCTCCCCTTCCTGGGGGTGAGCATTGCGGTGCTGCTGCTGGTCAGCTATGTGCCGCAGATCACGCTGTGGCTGCCGGGCCTGATGTACAAGTAGCCCGTACTTAAAAAAGGCGTACCCTCTCGGGTACGCCTTTTTTGCTGGCTGATTTATTTCTTGGTGAGTTTCTTGACTTCTTCCTGTACGGCTTTGACGATGTCGGCGCCGATCTTGCCGGAGAATTCGCCGTATACCGGTGCGACAGCATCCTGGAAGGCTTTAAGCTGCGCGGGGGTGAGCTCGGTAACGGTCATGCCGGCCTGGCGGAGTTTTTCGACCTGGGATTTGTTCATGTCGGCGCTGACTTTGCGCTCGTGGTCGCGGGCGACAACGGCGGCGTCCTTGAAGATCTTCTGGTCTTCCTTGGACATGCCGTCCCAGACCTTCTTGCTCATGAGGACGACGAACGGGGTGTAGATGTGGCCGGTGAGGGTGCAGTATTTCTGCACTTCGTAGAATTTCTGCTGATAGATGGTGGGAACGGGGTTTTCCTGGCCGTCGATGGTCTTCTGCTGCATGGCGGTGAAGACTTCGCTGAACGGCATCGGCGTCGGGTTGGCGCCCAGGGCTTTCCAGGCGGCGAGGTGCATCGGGTTCTGCATGGTGCGGACTTTCATGCCTTTGACGTCTTCAGGGGTTTTAACTTCCCTGACGCTGTTGGTCAGGTGCCGGAAGCCGTTGTCCCAGAAGGCGAGGCCGACGAGGCCCTTGGACTGGAGGCTGTCGAGGATTTTCTGGCCGACGGGGCCGTCAAGGACTTTGTAAGCGACTTCGCTGTTCGGGAAGATGAAGGGAAGGTCGAATACGCCGAGTTCCTTGCTCATGCCGGTGAGCGGCGAGGTGGAGGGGGCGGTCATTTCCAGGGTGCCGGCGCGAAGGGCTTCGGTGGCTTTTACGTCGTCGCCGAGCTGGGCGTTGGCGTAGAGCTGGACTTCGTAGCGGCCCTTGGAGTTTTTCTCGACTTCTTCCTTGAATTTCTTGAGGCCTGCATACTCATGGCTTTGCTCGTTGAGACCGATGCTGATCTTGATGACTTTCTTGGCCGGGGCGGCCGGGGCGGCCTTCTTGTCGCCGCCGCCGCAACCTGCTGCCAGGACGGCGAGACCCATGACGACCGCGATGCACAGGGCGATTACCTTTTTGGACATGCTGATCCTCCTCGTTATTTTTTATATTTTTCACGGACAGGGGGTCCGTGTTGAAGCCGGTTACTTGAACAGGTTGGGGATGAAGGTCACCACTCCGGGAATGTAGGTGATGATGAAGAGGGTGCCGATCATGATGGAGATGAAGCCGATGATCGGCGGGGTGATCTTGCCCATCGACAGTTTGGAGAGGCCGCAGGCGACGTACAGCACGGTGCCGACCGGCGGGGTGATGAGGCCGATGCAGAGGTTGCAGACCATGACGACGCCGAAGTAGACGGGGTCGAAGCCGAACTGGGCGGCGATGGGCAGGAGGATGGGGCCGAGGATGAGGAGGGCGGGCGTCAGGTCCATGACGCAGCCGACCAGGAGGAGGAGAATGTTGATCCAGAACATGATGAGCAAGTCGTTGTCGAAGGAAAGGAAGAGCAGTGTGTCGGCCAGTTTGGCGGGGATCTGGCCGATGGTGATGAGGTAGCCGGCGGCGGTGGCCGCGCCGCAAACCATGAGGACGACGGCGGTGGCCTTGGTGGAGGCGATCAGTGTGCCGTGGAGGTGCTTCCATTTGAATTCCTTGTAGACGAACATGCCGACGAGGAAGGCATAGACGACGGCGACGACGGCCGCTTCGGTGGGGGTGTAGATGCCGCTGAGGATGCCGCCGAGGATGATGATCGGGAGCATGAGGGCCCAGGAGGCTTCTTTGGTGGCTTCCCAGAATTCCCTGCCGGTGGCCAGCTGGCCTTTGGGGTATTTGGCTTTTTTGGCGTGGAAGTACCACATGACCATCAAACCGACGCCGATGAGGAGGCCAGGAACGATGCCGCCGAGGAAGAGCTTGACGATCGAGATGCCGCCGATGACGCCGAGGATGATCATGGGGATGCTGGGGGGAATGATGGGTCCGATGCACCCCGAGGCGGCGATGAGGGCGGCGCTTTTGGCCTTGTTGTAGCCTTCCTTTTCCATGATGGGCAGGAGGATGGAGCCGATGGCCGAGGTGTCGGCGATGGCCGAGCCTGAGACGCCGGCGAAGATCATGCTGGCGACGGTGGTGACGTAGCCGAGGCCGCCGACGACGTGGCCGACGAGCACTTTGGCGAACTGGACGATGCGCTTCGACATGCCGCCGACGTTCATGATCTCGCCGGCGAGCAGGAAGAAGGGTATGGCCATGAGGGGGAAGTTGTCGATGCCCCGCAGGGTATGCTGGGAGAGGGTGAGGGCCGAGACGTCGCCCATGAACAGCATGAGGACGAGGGTGGTGAGCAAGAGGGCAAAGACGATGGGTACGTTGAGGAAGATGAAGCCGAACAGGGACAGCAAAAATACCGGCAGCATGGCGACGCCCCCTAACCTTTGATGATGGCCCGCACGGTCACGGCCATCTTCAGTATTGTCTGCAGGAACATGATGACGCCCACCACCGGAATGACTATGTAGATGTAGCCGAACGGCAGGTAGGTGGCCGGGGCTTCCCAGTCCCAGCTGTCGACTGTCATCATGTAGCCGCCCTTAGCCAGCAGGAAGAGGGCCAGGAGGACGAGAAGGTCGGCGACGATGGCCGCCACGTGGGCCAGTCGCCGGGGCAGCTTGGAGACAAGCAGGTCGAGGCCGAGGTGCTCGTTGTGGACGTAGGCGAGCACGGCGCCGAGGAAGACGAGCCATATGAGCATGAAGCGGGCCAGTTCCTCCGACCAGGCCAGCGAAGCGCTTAGGTAGTAGCGGGCGACTACGTTGGCGAAGACGATGACGACCATGCAGCCGAGCAGGACGCTGCAGGCGACTTCGGTCGCCTTGATGGTCCATCGGTAGAGTTTGTCGATGAGGGTTCCTTCCTGATGCATCCAGTCCTCTCCTTTTCCAGGCGTGTTTACCGGGCCCTTCCGGGCACGGCGACAGGCCCGCAGTTTAGGTTCCGAGGCGGCCGGGCCGACGGGTTCCGGCCATGAACGGCCGTCCGCTCATCAGCCCAGCAGCGGCACGGTGTTTGCCGCCTGGGTCATCACGGTGATGTTGTAATCGTCCCGGCCGATGATCCGCCGGGCGAGGTCGTAGGCTTCGGCGAAGCCGGTGACCGGCCTGAGGCCTGCTTCACGCATGACGGCGAAGTTTTCCGGGCGGGTGACGCCGAAGATGGCGACTTGTTTGGACATGTCCTTGAGCCTGAAGGCGGAGTAGCCGGGAACGGTGAATCTTTTGCGCACGGCGAGTTCGAATTCGAGCGGGTCTTTGTAGCGCAGCCATTCCATGTATTCCGGCGGTTCGTTGATGTCTTCGCAGTCGAGGAAGCAGATGACCGCGCCGCCGGGCTTGGTGGCCATGAAGGCGTTGTCGAGGGCTTTGATGGACTGGTAAAGGTTGATGTCTTTGGGGTAGCCGCCCGCCGAGGCGATGACGAGGTCGGCCTGTTCGGCGATGGGCACGCCGTAGGTCTGTTCGACTGTCCGGCAGCCTTCTTCCCAGGCTTTGTACCAGTGGCCGGCGACGAAGCGGCCCAGCCTGCCTTCGGGGGTGAGGACGGCGTGCAGCAGGAAGGCGGGGGCGACCATGGCGGCCATCTCGGTCATGTCTTCGTGCATTTCGTTGCCGGCGGTGCGCCCCGACTGGCAGTTGGGGTTGAGGCCTTGGCCGATTTCGGCGCTGAGGCAGTAGCGGTGGTTGCCCTGGATGGTTTCGTAGCCGCTGACTCCGGGCATGATGCCTTTGCGGCCGCCGCCGAAGCCGGCCATGAGGTGGAAGGCGATGCCGCCGGTGAGGATGACTTTGTCGGCCGCCATGACGGTTTTGTTGATGTAGGTGGCGACTCCGCGGCTGGTGGCGCCGACGTAGACGAGGTTTTCCTTGTCGTGGGCGTCGTGCTGGATTATTTTAACGCGGTGACATACCGTTTCGCCACACAGGAGGGCGATTTCGTCGCCGGTGTTGCGGCGGTGGGCGCCGAGGGCGACGATGAGGGTGATGTCTTCGTCAGGGACGCCACTGGCGTTGAGTTCGTCGAGCAGCACGGGCAGGAAGGAATGAAACTGAACCCAGGCCCGGGTGATGTCGCTGACGGTGATGGCGACTTTGTCGCCGGGGCGGACGATATCCCGGAGGGGCGGCGTGCCGACCGGGGCGGCGAGCGCGGCCCTTACGGCGGCGGGCACGTCGGCTATGGCCGGGAGGTTGCCGCCTTTGATGTCGTAGAGTATTTTTTCGGCTGGCAACGGTATCGTTACGGTGGTGCGACCGTAGAGAAAGTCGTAGTCTTGGTGTGGCAATTTCGGTCCCCCTGATGAATGTTCCATTTCGCAGTTTCCAGGCCCGCCGGCGCTCTGGCGGGACAACGCCGGCGGCGGCCGCAGGGCCGCCCCGCGCGCAGCCGCCCGAATGCACAATGTTTATAATATTCTGGGACTTGGCCGGCTTTCCTGCCAGGGATTGCACGATATGGAACGATTATTTATCAGGTTTTCGAGTTCCCGCGGCGGGCCGGCAAACTCTCCCGCCCTGTCCCGACTAGGGTTTGCGGGCTTCGAACTGGGCGAGTTTTTCGTAGAACTGGACGATGCCGCTGTGGTCGTTCTGGCCTTTGCCGTCAACCTTGAGGGCTTGCATGATTTCCATGACCTGGGTGGTGAGGAAGAGGGGCACGCCGACTTCTTTGGCGGTTTCGAGGGCGTTGTTCAGGTCTTTGATGTGGAGGTCGATTTTGAAGCCGGGCTTGAAGTTGCCGGCGATGATCATCGGCGCTTTGGCGTCGAGGACGGTGCTGCCGGCGAGGCCGCCGCGGATGGCCTGGAAGATGACTTCGGGGTCGACACCGGCTTTGGCGCCGAGGACGAGGGCTTCGCTGACAGCGGCGATGTTGAGGGCGACGATGATCTGGTTGGCGAGTTTGGTGGTGTTGCCGGCGCCGATGTCGCCGCAGCGGACGACCGATTTGCCCACGTGGGCGAGGATGTCTTTCACGCGGTCGAAGATTTCCTGCTTGCCGCCGACCATGATGGAGAGGGTGCCGTCGATGGCTTTTGGTTCGCCGCCGCTGACGGGCGCGTCGAGCATTTCGACGCCTTTTTCGGCGGCTTTGGCGGCGACTTCCTGGGCGGCGATGGGGGCGATGGAGCTCATGTCGACGATGATGTCGCCGGCTTTGGCGCCTTCGAGGAGGCCGCCGTCGCCGAGGACGACGGTTTTGACGTGGGGCGAGTTGGGCAGCATGGTGATGACGATGCGCGTTTTTTCGGCCACTTCTTTGGGGGAGGAGGCGGCTTCGGCGCCGGCGGCGACGATTTCGTCGACGGCCGCGGCGTTGAGGTCGTATACAACGAGCGAGTAGCCCGCTTTGAGCAGGTTTTTGGACATGGGTTTGCCCATTATCCCTAAACCGATGAATCCTAGTTTCATCATGCTATCTACTCCTTACCGATGATTTTTTTGATTTTGGCTTTGACGGCGTCGGCGGTGAGACCGTAGTGGACGAGGAGTTCGTCGTAGTTGGTGGCCGAGGTGCCGAAGCGGTCGTCGATGCCGAGAATGGCGAGGGGGATGTTTTTCACTTCGCTAAGCGCTTCGGCGATGGCGCCGCCGAGGCCGCCGATGACGCTGTGTTCTTCGGCGGTGACGATGGCTTTGAAGCCCTTGGCCATGTCGATGACGGCCTGTTTGTCGAGCGGCTTGACGGTGCTGACGTTGACGACTTTGACGGAGACGCCTTCCCCGGCGAGGGCTTCGGCGGCTTCGACGGCCTTGGAGACCATGAC
Organism: Selenomonadales bacterium 4137-cl; assembly: GCA_032334055.1. NCBI lineage: Bacteria > Bacillati > Bacillota > Negativicutes > Acetonemataceae > Anaeroselena > Anaeroselena agilis. The sequence goes on from JAUOZS010000001.1 coordinate 3,222,151, forward strand.
GCCGTTGGCGAAGACGAGGACGTCGCTGCCTTCGCGGACGGGGTAGAGTTTGCCGATGGTGAATTCGCCCTCTTCGGCGGTGAAGAAGGGCAGGTCGTTGCGGTTGATCCTTATGTAGCAGGGGCCGGGGTGGCTGGCCATGGCCCGCACCATTTTACGGGTTTCGATCGCGTCGACGGGGACGAGGACGGTCATGCCCGGGATGGAGCGCATGGTGGCCATGTCTTCCACGGATTGGTGGGTGGAGCCGTCGCCGAAGTCGGACAGACCGGCGCTGGAGCCGCAGATGTTGACGTTGAGGCCGGCGATGGAGATGGTCTGCCGGAGCTGGTCGAAGCAGCGGCCGGTGGCGAAGACGGCGAAGGAGTTGATGAAGGGGGTTTTGCCGGTGAGGGCGAGACCGGCGGCGGTGGAGGCCATGTTGGCCTCGGCGATGCCCATTTCGAAGTAGCGGTCGGGGAATTGCTGCTGGAAGAGGATGGACATGGTGGATTTGCCGAGGTCGGCTTCGAGCACGACGATGTTTTTGTTTTCTCTGCCCAGTTCTACCAGGGCTTCCCCGTACGCCTGACGCTGACTTTTCGTTGCCATCTGGTTCACCTCCTCAGCTTGTTCAGGTCGGATTTGGCGGTTTCCCACTGTTCGGGCGTCATGGCGCCGTTGTGGAAGGCGGGGTTGTTTTCGGCGAAGGAGATGCATTTGCCTTTGACGGTTTCGGCGATGATGACGGTGGGTTTGCCTTTGACCTGGTCGGCTTTGTCGAGGGCGCCCAGGATGGCCGGGATGTCGTGGCCGTCGATTTCGATGGTCTCCCAGCCGAAGGCGGCCCATTTGGGGGTGACGGGGTTGGTGTCGAACCGCTCGCAGATGGGGCCGGTGGCCTGGAGGCGGTTGCGGTCGACGATGGCGACGAGGTTGTCGATTTTGTAGTAGGCGGCGGCCATGGCCGCTTCCCATATCTGGCCTTCGGCGAGTTCGCCGTCGCCAATGAGGACGTAGACTTTGCTGGCTAGGCCGTCGAGCCTGAGGCCGAGGGCCATGCCGCAGGCGATGGAGAGGCCCTGGCCGAGGGAGCCGGTGTTGGCTTCGACGCCGGGCGTTTTGGTCATGTCGGGGTGACCCTGGAGCATGGCGCCGAGGGTTTTGACCTTTTTCATTTCTTCTTTGGGGAAGTAGCCGGCTTCGGCGAGGGCGGCGTACTGGACGAGGGCCGCGTGGCCTTTGCTGAGGAGGAAGCGGTCCCTGTCGGGCAGGGCCGGGTTTTTAGGGTCGTGCTTCATTTTGTGGAAGTACAGGGTCGCTACTATTTCCGCGCTGGAGCACGAGCCGCCGAGGTGGCCGACTTTGCCGACGCCGGTGAGGTCGTTGACGATGTGCTCGCGGAGACGCAGCGCCTTGGCTTCCAGAAGGTCGATCGTCGTTTGCGGTGCCAATTTGATTCCTCCCTTGTGTAGTGGTCAGTCGATGGGAGTGAGGACGATTTTCAGGCCCTGCTTGGATTCCATGAGTTCGAAGCTTTCCGCCCATTTGTCGAGGGGCAGTTCGTGGGTGATGAGGGCGCTGACGTCGATGATTTTCTTGTCCATGAGAACGAGGCTCTTTTCCCAGACGTCCCAGGTGTGGCTGAAGGTGCCCTGGAGGGTGACGACTTTGGCGATGAGGGGGTCGAGGGAGAAGTCCACCGGACCGGGGCCCCAGCCGATTTTGGTGATCTGGCCGTACGGGCGGACGACGTCCATGGAGAGTTTGAGGGTGGGGGAAAAGCCGGCGCAGTCGACGACGGTGTCGGCGCCATAGCCGTCCCGCATGCCCATGATGACGGGGACGGGGTCCTGCTTGGAGCTGTTGATGGTCATGGTGGCGCCGTATTTTTTGGCGATCTCGAGGCGTTCTTCGTCGCCGTCGGTGCCGATGACGACGATGTCGGCCGCGCCGAGGATGGCGGCGACTTTGGTGCAGAGGATGCCGATGGGGCCGGGGCCGATGATGACGACGATGTCGCCAGGCATGATTTTGGAGTTTTTGGCGAGGGCGTTGTAGGCGACGCAGACGGGTTCGGTGCAGGAGGCTTCTTTGAGGCTGACGCCGGCCGGCACTTTGTGGAGGATGCGGCTGGGGACCTTGACGTATTTGGCGAAGGCGCCGTCGGCCTGGAAGCCGAAGCCCTTGCGCTGGCGGCAGACCTGGTAGCGGTTGGTGCGGCACATGACGCACTCGCCGCAGTAGTCGGCGTGGGTTTCGCAGGTGACGGCTTCGCCGACGGCCCAGCCCTTGACGTTGGCGCCGAGTTTTTCGATCGTGCCCGAGAATTCGTGGCCGAGGATGAGGGGAACGTTGACTTTGTAGGAGACGCGGTTGTGGTGCATGTGGGGGTCGCTGCCGCATACGCCTATGTAAGCCACTTTGACCAGTACGTCGTCCGGGCCGATCTCCGGTACCGGCACCTCTCTGACTTCGGTGGCGCCGGCCACGTTGTCGTATTTGACGACCGCTTTCATTTTCAATGCGATTCCTCCTTCGCTATGTTTGGTTATGGGTCGCGCCAGGGAAAGGGAAGCCTTCGCGTGTCCTTACGGCACGCGGATGGCGCCCCGGTCGAAGACGTCCATGATATGCGCTTTTATCGCCGCTTTGGCTTTGTCGACGTCGCGTTCCTGGAGGACCTCCATGAGCTGCCGGTGGTCTTCGTAGACCTGGTCCTGCTTGTGCTCGATCTGGGGGTGGACGATGTTGATGAACCGCCGGACATGGCCGTTGAGCATCGCCCAGATGCGGTTGTAGGCTTCGATGCCGCTCCAGGCGACGATGGTGCGGTGGAATTCGATGTCGAGGGCGGATATGGCCGCGTAGTCGACGCCGCTTTTCTGCTTTTCCCCCATGGCGTCGACGATGTCGTGGAGGGCGCCGAAGTCCCTTTTCGTCAGGTTCGGCAGCGTGAGTTCGAGCGCCGTGGATTCTATGTAGGACCTAAGCAGGTGCATGTGGTACATTTCCCGGTTGTCGATCTCGGTTACGAAGGAGCCGGTGTATTTGACCGATTTGATCAGGCCTTCTTCCTCCAGCCCGCACAGCGCCTCGCGCACAGGTATCTGGCTGACCTTGAGTTCGCGGGCGATTTCCGTTTCCACGACCCTTTGCCCGGGTTTTAGGTTGTTTTCGATTATTTTGCTGCGAATAAATTGTTTGATCGTTTCTTTCAAAGGGTTATTCTCCTCATCGCTGCGAAATGGCCGGTTGATCGTCAACACTCCCGAAAAAAGACGTAAAAAATAATATATAATTCAGTAAATTATATATTATCAAGATAATTATATATATTCCCCTTGGTTGTGTCAATGCGGCCGGTCGGCCGCGGGGGCTGATACTTGACCCCAAAAGGTCCGCTTTGTCGCGCACAGGCGGTTTTATAGTGCGAAATTTCGTTTATTTTCGGTCCGCATTATGAACTATCCGTGTCATCAGGCAAAACTTCGGCAGGAAGATATCGCCCTGTTTTCGTATATGTTTCCAAATGTGTGAACACCGCAGCCCCGGCTTGTAGGGCCAGGACGCGCCGGTTCATATGATTACGCCGCCGGGGGGGATGAAAAAAGGCTTCTTTGTTTTCAGCCGCATAAAGCCAAGAGGAGTGAACCGATTTGCCGTTTATCAACAAGCTCGTGACAAAGGTGGAGAAGTACTGTCTGGTTTTCCTGATTATTATCATGACCTTTCTGGGGTTGGCGCAGATTATCAGCCGGTTCGTGATCCAAAGCCCGATACCCTGGACCGAGGCCCTGCTTACGTATATGTTTGTGTGGACGTGCTTTCTAGGCGCCAGCCTGGCGGTAGAGCAGAACGCCCACTTCGGGGTGGAGATTTTCGTGGTGATGCTGCCCAAGCCGCTCCAGCGTGTCATCGAGATGGCGGTATACCTGCTGATCATTGTGTTCGCCGGGCTGATGATAAACAAAGGCATGCTGTTCGTGGAGGGCAACCGCGACCAGATGATGGCCGCGATGCCGTTTTCGATGATCTGGCCGTATCTGGCCATCCCGGTCAGCGGGGTGTTCATCGCCATCCACGCTCTGAACGCGATGTATCGCCTGGCTGTAGGGAGGAATTAGCATGGCGACGACAATTTTCCTGTCTTTCTTTTTGCTGCTTTTCTGCCGGGTGCCGGTGTCCTTCAGCCTGGCGCTGTCGTCGGTGCTCGCCCTGGTGCTCAATACGAGCATGGACACGGCGGTTATCATCCAGCGCATGTACACGGCTTCCGAGTCTTTTTCGCTGGTGGCGGTGCCCTTTTTCATTCTGGCGGGCGGCCTGATGGAGAACGGCGGCATTTCCCGCCGGCTGGTGAAATTCGCGACCGACCTTGTCGGACATATCCGCGGCGGTCTCGCAATGGTAAGTGTTGTCGCTTCGATGTTTTTCGCCGGCGTTTCCGGGTCGACGGCCGCCGATACGGCCGCCGTGGGCAGCATCCTCATCCCGGCGATGGAGAGAAGAAAGTACGGCAAGGATATGGCGACGAGCGTGGTGGCCTGCGCGGGCGCGATCGGCATCATCATCCCGCCGAGCATCCCGATGGTCATCCTCGGGGTGACCGCCGGCATCTCGATCGGCGGCCTCTTTCTGGGGGGCTTCATCCCCGGCCTTCTCGTCGGCTTCGCCCTGATGTTCACCAGTTATCTGTTCGCCAAGAAGCGTGATCTGCCGGCCGAGGCCTGCTCGACGGGCGGCGAGATGTGGCAGAGCTTCAAGGATTCCATCCTGGCGATCATGACCGCGGTGATTATCCTCGGCGGCATCCTGTCGGGCGTCTTCACCGCCACCGAGGCGTCGGTGGTCGCGGCGGTGTACGCCTTCATCGTCGGTTTCTTCATTTATAAGGAACTCAAGCTCGCAGATCTTCCCCGCATCCTCGCACAGTCGGGGGTGACCACCGGGGTTGTCGTGCTGTGCGTGGCCACCGCCTCGGCGTTCGGCTGGATCCTGGCCGCCGAACGAATTCCGGCCCTGCTGGCCGAGTTCGTTTTCTCGATCTCGACCAATCCGTTCGTGGTGCTGCTGCTGGTGAACGCCCTGATGCTGTTTATGGGCATGATCCTGGATGTCGCCCCGATCATCATAATCCTGATTCCGATCGTTTTCCCGATCGTGCTGAAGCTGGGCATCGACCCCATCCACTTCGGGGTCATGACGATCGTCAACATGGCCATCGGCCAGTGCACGCCGCCGGTCGGCGTGGCGCTGTTCGTAGCTACCGGCATCTCGAAGATTTCGCTGGGGTCGATGCTGAACACCTATTACCGCTTCATCGGCGCGATGATTCTGGTGCTTGTCCTCATAACGCTGGTGCCCGACCTGATCACCTTCATCCCGAGGCTGGTCATGGGCGGCAAACTATAAGCTCCGGCGGGAAACGGCCGGCTGGCGGAGGTGGTGGGAGAGGGATTGTGTCATTATGTTTCATTCTTAAAATAGTTTAGGAGGGAAAAGTGTGAGCAAGAAGTTTACGATTATCCTGGCGGTCGTCATCGCCCTGAGCCTGATCGCGGCAGGCTGCGGCGGCGGTCAGAAGGCGGCGGCGCCCGAGAAGAAGGCCGAGAAGCAGGTGCTGAAGCTTTCGTCCGTGCTGCCGGAGTCCCATCCCACCCACAAGTCGATGCTGTTCTTCGCCGAGAAGGTGAAGGAAAAAACCAAAGGCCAGATCGAAATCCAGGTGTTCCCCAGCAGCCAGTTGGGCGAGCAGCGCGACGCGCTTGAAGGCATGAAGATGGGTACCCTCGATATGGGCCTGACTTCCTGCGGACCGCTCGGCCAGTTCGTGCCGACGATCGATGTGCTCAACCTGCCGTTCATGTTCAAGAGCCCGCAGCATCAGTACAAGGTTCTCGACGGCAAACCCGGCGAGCAGCTCATCGCCGACATCAACAAGGCGGGGTTCGTGTTCCTGTTCTGGGCCGACTCCGGTTCCCGCAGCGTCATCAACAACAAGCGGCCGATCAATAGCCCCGACGACCTCAAGGGACTCAAGATCCGCGTAATGAACAGCCAGCTGATGGTCAATACGCTGAACAACATGGGCGCGATCGCCACGCCGATGGGCCAGGGCGAGGTCTACAGCGCGTTGCAGCAGGGCGTTATCGACGGCTGGGAGAACAGCCCGACCACGCTCTATACCCTTAAACTGTACGAGGTTTCGAAGTATTTCTCCTGGACCCGCCATTTCAGCACTCCGGACGCCATCCTGATCAGCAAGAAGGTGTTCGACAAGCTGACCCCGGAACAGCAGAAGATTTTCCTCGAAGTGGGCAAGGAGACGACTGCCAAGTCCCGCGAGCTCTGGACCGCGGACGAGAAGAGGGTTGTCGAGGAGCTTGTCAAGAAGGGCGTACTCTTCAACGAGGTCAAGGATGTGCAGCCGTTCATCGAAAAGGTGAAGCCGGTATGGAAGGCTTACACCGACAAGTTCGGCACCAAGCTGGTCGACGAGATCCAGAACACGAAATAAGGTTACCGACAGAGAACGGGGCCGCCGCAAGGCGGGCCCGTTTTTATTTGCCCGCGCAGGACATACTATTTTGATGGCAATATCCTCCGTTGGCGGCTCTCTTGATTTTTTATAGATATAATTATATAATGTCTACGTATTAACTAGATGTTTGCGAGAGGTGTTTGATATGAAAGATGTGTCGGAGCTGTTCTGGCAGGCGTCGCCGGCGGAGCTGAAGCAGGGGTACCGCTATGACGGGGCGGCCGGCGTATATATTTGCCTGATATGCGGCGAGACGTTCGCGGACGGGGTGGTTTACCGCCACGGTGACCTGCTGTACGAGGCGCGGAAATACGTGGCGGTCCATATCGCCGCGAGTCATCAGTCGGTTTTCGCTTTTCTCGTCGGTCTCGACAGGAAGCTGACCGGGCTGACCGATCACCAGAAGGCGCTGCTGGAGCTTTTTTACGACGGCAGGAGCGACGCCGAGGTGGCGAAGGAGCTGGGAGCCGGCAGCGTGTCGACGGTCCGCAACCACCGCTTCGCACTCAGGGAGAAGCAGAAGCAGGCCAAGGTGTTTTTGGCGATAATGGAGCTTTTGGCGGAGCGGGCGCCGAAGAAGAGCGGCTTTATCGATTTGCCGCGGGGCACGCGGAACGTCGACGAGCGGTTCGCGATCACGGCGGAGGAGAACGAGAAGATCCTGGCCGCCTGTCTCCCCCAGGGGCCGGACGGCCCGCTGGCGCTCTTCCCCGCCAAGGAGAAAAAGCGGCTGGCGATCCTGCGGCATATCGTGAAGTATTTCGACCCGACGGCGACTTACTCCGAGAAGGAGGTCAACGCGATCCTGAAGCGGTTTTACGACGATTATGTCCTGCTGCGCCGCTATCTGGTCGATTACGGCTTCATGGACCGGACGGCGGACGGCGGCAAGTACTGGATCAAACTATAATAAGGGAGCTGAATAATGTGGACAGACGCAAGGAATTGAAGCTGGCATATAAAGAGACGCCCCGCCCGATGGGGGTGTACGTTATCAGGAACAACGCCACCGGAAAGCTGCTGGTGGGCGCGAGCATGAATCTTCCCGCGGCCTTCAATTCGCAGAGCTTTCAGCTGAAAATGAAGGTTAACCGCTGCAAGGAGCTGCAGGCTGACTGGGACCGCTACGGGAACGACGCGTTCGCCTTCGAGGTGCTGGAGCAGATCGACGCGGCGAAGGTGCCGCAGGAGGAATGGCGCAAGGCGGTGGCGGCGCTGGAGGAAAAGTGGCTGGAGAAGCTGCAGCCGTATGACGATAAGGGTTATAACGCGCGCCGCAAGGAAAAGGCGGCACGGTGAAATTGGGCGGCCCGAATCCCATGCTGAGGATTCGGGCCGCTGTGCTGTGTTGATTCGGGCTGTATATCGTTCTTTGTCGTTCCTATTTGAATTGCCGGGACCGTTCAGAAGTGCCCAGATGCAAGGCGCACCGGAGGCTGACACCGGAAGCGTACACGAACGTACGCTGAGGATGGCAGCCGAGGAGCAACGCCGCAGATGGGCGCTTATGGGCGGTCTGTTATTTAGGGACGAACAAAGCCATGCGGGGTTTGTTTATTTCTTTGGCCAGGTCTTCGACGCGGCCGTGTTTCATGCAGGCGGACATGCAGGTCTGGACGCAGGCAGGCTTCATGCCTTTGGCGGTGCGGCCGGCGCACAGGATGCAGAGCTCGGTGGGGAACGGGAGGTAGGCGAGGTAGGCTTTGTCGTTCGGGAGCTGCTGGATCATTTCGGTGACACGCATTCCTCCCATGCCGGCCGGCCAGTCGTATTCCTGGGCGCAGGCGATTTCGCAGGCGTGGCAGCCGGTGCAGTATTCGTAGTCGATCAGGAGGCCGTAGCCGGTGTTTTTCCTGGCCATCACGCTTCATCTCCTCTGACTTTATAGACTTTGCAGAGCATGTGCTTGATCGGCGAGCCGAGGCCGTCCTGGCCGACGGCGTTCATGGGGATAAGGGTGTTGATGTTGGAGCGGAAGGTGCCGCACAGGTCGGGGGCGGCGGTCTTCTCCTCGGGGAACCACCAGCCGTGAGCGGCCATGACCATCCATTCGGGGACTTCGAGGGTGACTTTCGCTTTGAGCTTGCACTTGCCCAGCCAGTTTTCGACCCACACCCACTCGCCGTTGCCGATACCGAGCTCTTGGGCCTTGCGGGGGTGGATCTCGACGACGGGGTCGGGGTCGAGAGCCCTGAGCCAGGGGATGTTGCGGTGCTCGGAGATGAAGAAGGCGGCCGACCGCCGGCCGGTGCAGAGGATGAGCGGGTATTCCGCAGCCAGGTCGGGGCGGCTCACGGGGGTGAAGGGCGGTTCTTCGTAGTGGGCTACCGGTTCTAAGCCCCATTCTTCGCGAAGGGTGGAGTGGAGCTCGAATTTGCCTGAGGGGGTGCGGAAACCGGGTTTCCCGTCGGCGCGCAGCAGGCCTTTCTCGAAGCGGCGGTAGGGGGCGCTGGGGTGCCCCTCGGGCGGAAAGGCCCAGCCTTTTTCCTGCAGCTCGGCGAAGGTCATGCCGGAGTTGGCGAGGATTTCGTCGAAGAGCTCATGGACGGTGTTCCACTTGAATTCGGGGTCGAGTCGCCGGGCGAGCTCGAAGTTGATCTCGACGTCGGATTTGCACTCGGCGACGTCGATGGCTTTGTTGATGGTCTGGAGCGGTATCCACCACGAGCGGATGCTTTCTTTTTCGAGGAAGGAGGCCGCCGGCAGGATGATGTCGGCAAGCTGGGCGGTGGGGGTCATGAAGAGGTCGACGACGGCGACGAAGTCAAGCTTTTCAAGCGCTTTCTGCCATTTGCGGGGGTCCATGCCGATGCCGGACAGCGGGTTGGTGGTCTGGAGCCACATGCCTTTGACGGGGTAAGGCTCGCCGGTGAAGATCTGGTCGATGACGAGGTCGGTGTGGGCCCGCCAGATGAATTTGCCGAGGGGGCCGTATTTGTCCGCGCCGATGCGCTTTTTGTCCATTTCGGCGGACTTGAGCTTGATGGCGCCTTTGGCGCCCGGCAGGGCATAGGCGACGGCGTCGAAGGCGTAGCGGGAGATGACGTTGCCGCCGGGGACGTCGAGGTTGCCGGTAATGGCCCACAGGTCGGCGATGGCCTGGGTGGTGGGGGTGATGGCGGGGGTCATGTCGATGGGCTCGCCCCAGTGGATGGCGGCAGGCTTGCTGGTGGCGTAGAGGCGGGCGGCGGCGCGGATGTCGTCCGCGGGGACGAGGGTGATTTCGGCCACCTTGTCGAGAGGGTATTCGGCGACCTTGCGGCGGAAGGTGTCCCAGACGGTGGTGCACTGGACAGTCTGCCCGCAGGCGAGTTTTACCTGGTATTCGCCTTCGAGCGCGGGCCGGACGCCGGCGGCTTTATAGGTGACATCGGCGGTGTCCCAGACGGCCGGTTTGCCGGCGACGGCGTCCCAGACGACGAAGTCGGCGGCGTTTCCGTCGCCGGGCAGATCGCCGGCGCGGAGCAGTTTGCCGGTGTCGGTGCGGACGAGGTGAGGGGCGTTGGTCCAGTCGGAGACGAATTTCTCATCGTATAGTTTTTCGTTGAGGATGACGTTGAGGAAGCCCATCGCCAGGGCACCGTCGGTGCCGGGCCTGAGCTGGAGCCATTTTTCGGCCCGGGAGGCGAAGAAGGTGAGGCGCGGGTCGATGCAGATGATTTTGGTGCCTTGCTTCATGAGGTCGGTAATCCAGTGGCCGAAGACGTTGTCGGGGCAGGTGGAAGGGATGTTGTAGCCCCAGATGACGATGCATTCGGGCCGGGTGTAACGCGGATCTTCGTAGCGCGCGGGGAACCACTGGGAGGCGTCGAGGATGCAGTAGTCGCCCTGGACGGTGGTGACGGCGGCGATACGCGGGCTGTAGCAGGCCAGGCCGCTGAGGGCGAACATGACGTTGGGGCTGCCGTAGGCGTAGGCAAGCATGCAGATCCAGGCGCCGATGTCGCGGCCGGTGCCCATGGAGAAGATGACGCTTTCGGGGCCGTATTCATCTCTGATTTTGACGAGTTTTTCCTCGACATAAGCGAAGGCTTCTTCCCAGGATATCTCCTGCCATTTGCCCTCGCCCCTCTCCCCCACCCGCTTGAGCGGCCGGGTGATGCGGTCGGGGTGATAGACGTATTTGGTCATCGCCAGGCAGCGGGCGCAGATCCGCCCCTGGTTCCAGGGATGGTTGGGGTCGCCCTCGACTTTGACCAGCCTGCCGTCCTCGATGTGGGCCAGGACGCCGCAACCGCCGTGGCAGCCGGGACCGGCCGACCAGGCGGTTGTGGCGACGATTTGGCGTTCTTTTTTTGCCATGTTTAGTCATCTCCTCCCCCCGGAGCTCACGCCCCGGAAAACAAATCAGCCATATTTTGCCGTACTTGGAATTTTACTGTAATTCTATCGGCAAACGGCGGATTTGTCCAGGGCTGTTTTCCGGAGAGACGGTGACGCGGGCGTTCGGCGACTACAGGTATAAGCAGAGCATGCCACCGCCAGACTGGCGGTGGCATGCGGCGTTTACAGCGACAGGACCAGATAGGCGGCAGCGATGGAGGCGACGACCGACGGCACCAGCCCGCCGCCGCGGAAGGCGACGGCGGCGGCGACGGCGATCGCGGCCAACGTCGCCGGCATGGCGCCGGGGGCGCTTTCGGCGACGCCCCTGGTGATGAGCGCGCCGAGGGCGGCGTAGGGGATGTACTGCAGGAAACGCCGCAGCAGGGGCGGCAACGGCCGCCGCGCGAGGGCGGCGAGCGGCAGCAGGCGCGGCAGGTAGGTGACGAGCATCATGCCGAGGATGAGGGGCAGGTATTCGGTCATATTTCCTCCTCCCCTCCGTTCTCAAGCGCCACAAGGCCGCCGGCGGCGGCGGCGATTATCGCCGCGATGAGGCTCCAGCCGGAGGATAGCGGCGTGAAGGAGCTGAGGAGCAGGTAGAGCAGGCCTGACAACAGGACGATGATGAGGGCGCTTTTGTTTTGTTTGAGCCCGGGGACGAGGATGGCGGCGAACAGGGCGTAGAGACCGATGCCAAGGCTGCTCTGGACGGCCGCCGGCAGCACCTGGCCGATGAGGTAGCCGGCGACGGTGCCGGCCGCCCAGGCAACGTAGGCGGCGCCGTTGAGGCCGAGGAGGTAGGAGGCGGTAAGTCCACCGGCCCTGAGCGAGGCGACGGAGAAGGTTTCGTCGGTGACGCCGAAGGCGATGACGGGCAGCAGTCCGCGGCGCACGCCCCGGAGGCGGACGGCGAGGGAGGCGCTCATCATCATGTGGCGGAGGTTGAGGAGGAAGGTGGCGAGGACGATGTCGACGGCGGCGATGCCGGCTTTGATGAGGTCGAGGGCCATGAACTGGCTGGCGCCGGCGAAGACGACGAGGGAAAACAGGCAGGCGTCGGCCAAGGTGACGCCGACCGTCTTGGCAAGCAGGCCGAAGGCCATCGCGACGGGGAAATAGCCGACCATGATCGGGACGCCGTCGGCGACTCCTTCCCGCAAGCCCGGCTGCTTTTCGCTCTGCATTGTCATACCTCCCGCCTGTGCGTCCGCGCGCCCGAAATGATATAATATACAAAAAGTGCGCTTCAGCGCCCGTGCGTTATTGTACTATGTTTCGTGCGTTATAACGTTTTAAGTGTATTATAGCGCGGCGGCGGGCAAAAAACAAGCGGGAGGACGAACGTGAACGACTTGAATATGGTTATCGCGGCTAATCTCCGCCAGGTCCGCGAGGACAGGAGGCTGAGCCTCGACAAGGTGGCGGAGGCCACCGGGGTGAGCAAGTCGATGCTGGGCCAGATCGAGCGGGGCGAGTCGAATCCGTCGATCACGACGATCTGGAAGATCGCCAGCGGTCTGAAGATTTCCTTCACGGCGCTGGTGAACGCTCCGCAGGCGGATACGGTGCTGGTGAGCCAGGCGGAGGTGGAGCCACTCGTGAGCGACGGCGGCAAGTACCGCGTCTACCCGCTCTTCCCGTACGAGGAGGGCCGCCGGTTCGAGATTTACACGGTGGAGATCGAGCCGGGCGGCGGCTTTGAGAGCGATTCGCACGGCGAACGGACGCAGGAGTTCGTGACGGTTTTCGACGGCGAGCTGACGCTGGCGACGACCAGCCGGGAGTATACGCTGAAACGCGGCGAATCGATCCGCTTCCGGGCCGACCGGCCGCATTCCTACCGCAACGCGACGGCGGCGCTGACGCGCTTGAGCCTGACGATCCATTACCCGGCGTGAAACGGGAGCCATTACATGAACGAGCCCGCGGGGTATAGTCCGCGGGCTCGCGACTTACAGCCTGGTGCCGTCCGAGAGCGGCCGGGGACGGGTTTTGAGCCAGTCGCTCCACGATAGTGGCAGGTCGTCGGGGCTGGTGGTGACATAGCGGTAGAATTCCCCGATAAACCTGGCGCGTTCTAAGTAGGCTTCCCTGGCCCAGCCCTCTTTCGCCGGCGCCGCGGCGAGCAGGTCGACGCCGCCGAGGAGGTGCTGACGGCTGGCGATGTCGGCCAGCGTTACTTTCTTGCCGTTGCGAAGGATGTCGTACATGACCAGGAAGGTGGTGGTCCGGCCGTGCCCCGCCCGGCAGTGAAAGTGGAGCCAGGCGCCCGGGGGAAGCTGGTTGACGAACCGGACGAATCTGTCCACGGCGGCGTCGGCGGGCCGGACATGGTCGGTGGCGGTGATGCGGAAGTAGCCGGCTTTGTTGGCGGCCGCGACCTCAGCCTCGGATGCCACGGCGCCGACGGTCATTTTGCGGAGCTTGACTTTGCCGTGGCGCGGCTTGGACCGGGCGATGTCCACTTCCCGGACGGCGCGGAGGCCGTCGAGCCGGGCTCGCTCGTCAGCCAGCACCTGGTCGAAGGTTTTGCCTTTGTTGGCCCAGTTCTGGACGCCGTACCAGCTGACCGCCGCGCCGTTCAGGAAGCCGTGCGATTCTTCCCGCAGGTCGACGATTATGACGTTGTTGCCGAGGTGGGGCAACATTTCCATAAGCTCGCCCTCGGAAAACTGGGAGCTGCCTGAGGCGCGGAGGGTGACCAGACCGCGCGCGGACGGCATCGCCGGCCGGACGTCGCGCCATTCGCCAGTCGTGGTGCGAAAGCTGGACGGCAGCGAAGCGCTGTCCGGTCTGTCGATGACGAGCAGCGGCGGCGGGGAGTCGCTTCGCTGCGCCAGGGCTGACGAACATGTCAAGATGAGCAGCAATATAATGAATAAAGCAAACCGTTTTTTCATGGCGGGTATCCTTTCCGATTTTTTCGCAACGGCGTTTAAGGCCGGTTATGTCTATATTATAGTACGGACCGGCCGGCGGCGTCAGGGCTTTATTTGACGCTGGAGACGATTTATGGTATCTTTAACAGGTGTGCCGGAATACTACGCCGCCGCTGACGCGACGGCTTTTGCTTTTTGCTGGCGACCGGTAGTTTTAATACAGAAAGGCGGTTTTTCGTTGATAAGCACTAACGGTCTGAGTCTCGCGTTCGGAAAACGGATTTTGTTCAAGGATGTGAATATAAAGTTCACCCCCGGCAACTGCTACGGGCTGATCGGCGCGAACGGCACCGGCAAGTCGACTTTCCTGAAGATCCTCGCCGGCGATATCGAGCCGACGAGCGGAACGGTGGATATTACCCCCGGGGAACGGCTGGCGGTGCTGCGGCAGAATCACTACGAGTTCGACGGGTTCGAGGCGCTGCAGACGGTCATTATGGGCCACGCACGGTTGTACGCGATCATGGAGGCGAAGGACGCGCTGTACGCCAAGCCCGATTTTTCGGATGAGGACGGTCTGAAGGTGTCCGAGCTGGAGGCCGAGTTCGCGGAGCTGAACGGCTGGGAGGCCGAGACGGAGGCGGCGAAGCTGCTGAACGGACTGGGCATCTCGGAGGAGCTTCACAGCCAGAAAATGAGCGAACTGAGCGGCAATGAGAAGGTGCGGGTGCTGCTGGCGCAGGCGCTGTTCGGCAACCCCGACGTGCTGCTGCTGGACGAGCCGACCAACCACCTGGATATCGAGGCCATCCGCTGGCTGGAGGATTTCCTGTACAACTTCGCCAACACGGTGATCGTGGTGTCGCATGACCGCCATTTCCTCAACCAGGTGTGCACCCATATCGCGGATATCGATTTCGGCAAGATCCAGCTGTATGTGGGCAACTACGATTTCTGGCTGGAGTCGAGCGAGCTGGCGCTGAAGCTGGCTAAGGAGGCCAACCGCAAGACCGAGGAGAAGATGAAGGAGCTGCAGACCTTCATCCAGCGATTCAGCGCCAACGCGTCGAAGTCGCGCCAGGCGACGTCGCGCAAGAAGCTGCTGGAGAAGCTGACGCTCGAGGATATCAGGCCGTCGTCGCGCAAGTACCCGTATATCGCTTTCAAGCCCGACCGCGAGGCGGGCGACCAGTTGCTGACGGTGGAGGGGCTTGCGAAGGCCATCGACGGCGAGAAGGTGCTGGACGGTTTCACCCTGCGGGTGGAGAAGGGCGATAAGATCGCCTTCGTGGGCGAGGACAGCCTCGCGAAGACGACGCTGTTCAAGATCCTGGCGGGCGAGATGGCGGCCGACGAGGGCGAATTCAAGTGGGGTGTGACGACTTCGCAGGCTTACTTTCCGAAGGATAACGGCGCATTTTTCGACGGCTGCGAGCTTAGTCTCGTCGATTGGTTGCGCCAGTTTTCCCGCGACCAGGAGGAGACCTTCATCAGGGGCTTTCTCGGGCGGATGCTGTTTTCGGGCGAGGAGAGCCTAAAGGAGGCGAACGTGCTGTCGGGCGGCGAGAAGGTGCGGTGCATGCTGGCCAAGATGATGCTGAGCGGGGCGAATGTGCTGATTTTCGACGAGCCGACCAACCATCTCGATCTGGAGTCGATCACGGCGCTCAACAACGGGCTGATCACCTTCGGCGGCACCATCCTGTTCGCGTCCCACGACCACCAGTTCGTGCAGACGGTGGCCAACCGGATTGTGGAAATAACGCCGGCGGGGGTCATCGACCGGCGGACGACGTACGACGAGTACCTGGAACAGCGAAACGCGCTGCTGCAAAGTTTGGCATAAAAAAGAGCCTGCGGTTTCCCGGCCGCGGGCCTTTCCGTCGGTACGTATCGCCGCCGGGAGAAGAAGGCATAATAGAAAAGTATGGCAAGAAATATATGCATAGATGGGGAGCTGTTTGGGTATGAAGGAGAGGTTCGCCGGTATTGTGGGGCTCGGCTCCTATGTGCCGGACAGGGTGGTCACCAACCGGGATATGGAACGGCTGGTGGAGACGACGGATGAGTGGATCGCGGCGCGCACGGGCATTCGCGAGCGGCGCTTCGCCGCCGAGGGCGAGACGACGGCCACGATGGCGACGCGGGCGGCCGAACGGGCGCTGGCGGACGCCGGCGTGGGCGCGGAGGAGCTCGATCTGATCATCGTCGCGACGGTGACGCCTGATATGCTTTTCCCGTCGACGGCGTGCCTGGTGCAAACCAACCTGAAGGCGACGCGGGCCGCCGCTTTCGACCTTACGGCGGTCTGCTCGGGGTTCGTGTACGGCCTGGTGGTAGGCAGCGAGTTCATCAGGGCGGGGACGTACCGCAAGGTGCTGGTGATCGGCGCGGAGACGCTGTCGCGGATAACGGACACGACCGACCGTAACACGGTGATCGTGTTCGCCGACGGGGCGGGAGCGGCTGTGTTGGCGGAAACCGCTCCCGGGTTCGGGATTATCGGCGCCGATCTGGGAGCCGACGGCAACGGCGCCGAGCTGCTGAAGCTGCCGGCCGGCGGGTCGCGGCAGCCAGCCACGGCGGCGACGGTCGCCGAGCGTCTGCATTATATCCGGATGAACGGCCGGGAAGTGTTCAAGTTCGCGGTCAAGATCATGGGCGATTCGGCGCTCAAGGCGCTGGCGAAGGCAAACGTCGCGCCGGCCGAGGTCGCCTGCCTGGTGCCCCATCAGGCGAATCTGCGGATTATCGAGGCGGCGGCCAAACGGCTCGGCATGCCGATGGACAAGGTGTACGTGAATGTGGACCGGTATGGCAATACCTCGGCGGCGTCGGTGCCGATAGCGCTTGACGAGGCTGTGCGGGCCGGCCGGGTGAGACACGACGATGTGGTGGTGATGGTCGGCTTCGGCGGCGGGCTGACCTGGGGGTCGTGCGCGGTTAGATGGGGCAAGGGATGAGGGATAGAATGCCCGGTGCTTGCAGGAAGCGGCAAAACCGGGTATAATTTTTTAGTACGTTTTTTAGAGACGGCATTATCGCCGGTGTGTTTACACCGGCGGCAGATAAGCGGAGGAAAAATGTCTGTTAACGAAACTAATCCCCGCCGGACGTTCGCGATCATTTCCCACCCGGACGCCGGCAAGACGACGCTGACGGAGAAGCTGCTGCTGTACGGCGGGGCGATCCATCTGGCCGGGTCGGTGAAGGCGCGCAAGGCCCAGAAGCACGCCGTGTCTGACTGGATGGAGATCGAGAAGCAGCGCGGCATTTCGGTGACTTCGAGCGTGCTGCAGTTCGACTATCAGGGTATCCGCGTCAACATCCTCGACACCCCCGGCCACCAGGATTTCAGCGAGGATACTTACCGGACGCTGATCGCCGCCGACAGTGCGGTGATGATCATTGACGTCGCCAAGGGCGTGGAGGAGCAGACGAAAAAGCTGTTCCGGGTGTGCAAGGACCGGGGCATCCCGATATTCACGTTCGTCAACAAACTGGACCGGTTCGGCCGCAATCCGTTCGAGCTGATGGAGGAGATCGAGAAGGTGCTGGGCATCCGCGCTTATCCGATGAACTGGCCGGTGGGCGTGGACGGCAACTATAAGGGCGTGTATAACCGCCAGCTTAATCAGGTGGAGCTGTTCGCGAAGGACGATTCCCACGGCCAGCGGGCGGTGCCGTCGACGACGGGCAACGTGGAGGACGCGGCCTTCCGTCAGTTGCTGGGCGAGGATGCCCATCAGGCGCTGTGCGACGATATCGCTCTGCTTGATATGGCAGGGGACGAGTTCGATTACGATAAGGTGGCCCGCGGCGATCTGACGCCGATGTTTTTCGGCAGCGCGATGACCAATTTCGGCGTGCGGCCGTTCTTGGAGGAGTTTTTGCGGCTGG
Organism: Selenomonadales bacterium 4137-cl; assembly: GCA_032334055.1. Taxonomy (NCBI): domain Bacteria; kingdom Bacillati; phylum Bacillota; class Negativicutes; family Acetonemataceae; genus Anaeroselena; species Anaeroselena agilis. The sequence continues at coordinate 3,239,779 of JAUOZS010000001.1, forward strand.
CCCCCCCTCCCGCTCCCCGCCGCTCGTCGGAGGAAATCGTCAGCCCGGAGAGCGACGTTTTTTCGGCGTTCGTGTTCAAGATTCAGGCGAATATGAACCCCGCCCACCGCGACCGCATCGCTTTCATCCGCATCTGCTCGGGGAGGTTCGAGCGGGGCATGAACGTGTACCACGTGCAGTCGGGCAAGCAGGTGAAGCTCAGCCAGCCCCAGCAGTTCCTGGCCCAGGAGCGGACGCTGGTGGAGGAGGCCCTGCCGGGCGATATCATCGGGCTGTTCGATCCGGGTATTTTCGCGATCGGCGATACGCTCTGCCAGCCGGGCCACGAGATCCGCTTCGAGGATTTTCCCGTTTTCCCGCCCGAGCAGTTCGCCAGGGTGCAGGCCAAGGATACGATGAAGCGCAAGCAGTTCGTGAAGGGTATGACCCAGTTGACCCAGGAGGGAGCGGTGCAGGTTTTCCGCCAGCCGAGCGTGGTCGAGTCGTTCGTGGTCGGCGTGGTCGGCAGCCTGCAGTTCGAGGTGCTGCAGTATCGCCTGAAGCAGGAGTACGGCGTCGATATCCTGATGAATTCGTTGCCGTACGGCCTGGCCCGCTGGGTGGCCGGCCCGGGGCTTAACCCAAAGGCGCTCAAGGGCATGGATAACGGCATGGTGCTGGAGGATACCAGGGGACGCCCGCTGGTGCTGATTACGACCGAGTGGCAGCTTAACTGGGTGAAGGAACGCAATCCGGGCGTGGAGTTTTACGCCGCGCCGCCCGATAACGCCGCCAATGCGCGGGATGTTGTATAGGACGGCGGCTTGCGGTAAAATAAGTAGGTATGGATGATATATGTGGAGGAGATGATGGTATGGAAGGGGAAAATGCCAAGGATTTTTTCGCGGCCCTCGGTTTTGAGGCAACGGAGATCGAGGACGGCCTGACGGCGCTGTGCTATGAGACAGGCCCGCAAGGAGGCTTCGCGCTGCTGACCGACAACGAGGGTGCGTTGCCGGAGAGCCTGGAGCGGCCGCTGGTTTTCGCCTGCTATACGCCGGACGGGGCGTACGAGTGGAGCGCCGGCTTCAAGGACGCGCTGGAGTTCAAGGACGTCTGGACGGAAGGGGCGACGGCGGAGGAAAAGCTCGCCGCCTTGCATCGGTACCGGGAACGCATGGCATTATAGGGTAATTAACGGCCTGAACCCGTTTAGGGGTTCAGGCCGTTTGCTTACGTAACCGTATCAGGGTATACCGGTTCGGGAAATGTATAAACAGTTTGATTAGTCGTGTATGGAGGCAGCGTATGAGGAAGAAATTACAGGCGTATCTGTTCTGGGTTCTATTGATTTTCCTGGCAGTCGGACTCGTTTATCCGCCGATCGGGGTAGTGGCTTTAACATGCATGCTGGCTCCTGTGGTTATCGCCCCCTTCAAAGGGCGCTACTGGTGCGGCAATTTTTGTCCCCGCGGCAGTTTTTGGGATAATGTGCTGGCCCGGGTTTCACCCCAAAAACCCATCCCGCCGTTTTTCCGCAGCAAGGGGTTTCGGATTTTTATGGTCTTATTGATATTTACCGTCTTCGGGGTGCAGATGTACTACGCCTGGGGCGATCTCGCCGCCATCGGAATGGTGTTCGTCCGAATCATCCTAGTGACTACCTTGGTAGGAATCGGGTTGGCGTTTGTGTATCATCACCGGACATGGTGTTCGTTCTGCCCGATGGGTACGCTCGCTAGCTGGCTCAGCGCCAAGCCACAACCGAAACCGTTAGCCGTCAGCGATGCGTGCGTCGGATGCAAGCTGTGTACAACCGCTTGCCCGCTCCAGCTCTCCCCCTATGAGGCAAAGGGCAGCAAGACAGGCTTTGTTCACAGCGATTGCCTCAAATGCAGTCGATGCGTGGAGAAGTGCCCGAAAAAAGCCTTGAGCTTCGGGCAATAGTTATATTAGCGCGTTACCGCCGGGGCGCCGGCCGCCTGCGGTCGGCGGGGAAGGCGGCTCAGAACGTCAGCAGGGCCGCCGCCAGCCTGGGAGGCGGTCCGACTAAAAAGCTGCGGCTGATTGTTCCGTTGCGAGCAGCGCCTGGGCGAAGATATCCTGAGCCTTGTCAGGGGCGGCTTCAATCCCCTCGCAGATGATCGTTCTGAGGTCGGAGATTCCCAGCATGGCGAGCAGGGATTTCAGATAGGGGACGGCATGGTCGAACGCCTGCGCCGGGCCGGAGGAAAAACAGCCGCCGCGGACATGGATGAGCAGGACCGGCTTGTCCGGCACCAGTCCCTTCCAGCCGGCGTCGCCGTACGAAAAAGTTTTGCCCGCGACCGCGATGGTGGCGATGTAGGCCGGGAGCATAGGCGGGAACTGCAGGTTCCACATCGGCGCGGCGATGATTACCTTGTCGGCCGCAATGAACTGGCCGGTAAACCGGTCTACCTTCGCCAGGAGCCGCTTTTCTGCGGCCGTTTGCTGCTCTGCCGGCTTGTCCCAGGCCTCCAGTACAGCGGCGTCGATAACCGGAATTTCCGTTTTGTAGAGGTCGAGCTCAACGATCGTGTCGGCCGGGTTGCGTTTTCGGTACGCTGTAAGGAATGACTGCAGGAGCCGAGCGGTATGCGAATTTTTGCGCGGATTGGCGATGATCGCCAGGACTTGCGCCATAGATTTCACCAGCCTTTTGTCATTTTGGCGGCGGCTTATTGGGGGCGTCACCCCCGGAGCGGCAGCCATCAACTTTAGTGCGTATTTCATGTTTTCGATTTTCGGCTGGCATCCCCTGCCGTCGTCGGGGCAAGCACCCGTATATTTTCCGCCGCGGGAAGCGGCAATGCGGCCTTGCACAAAAAAGAGCTCCGCCCCGCGCCATGCACTGAACCCCGGCCAATGGACACAGATAAAAAGCCCTATCGTAGGATTAGATGAGATTACGCAAACTGGCGTCGTTTTTCGAGCGGCGTCAGTTTTGTTTTGAGTTGAATACGCTCGTGGTTGTAGAAAAAAATGTAGTTATCAATAAGCTGACGCGCCTGATCGACCGTCTTTGGCTTATGCCGCCGGATACACTCGGTCTTAAGGATGCTGAAGAAGTTTTCTGCCGGCGCGTTGTCATAGCAGTTTCCCCGCCTTGACATGGACGGAGTAATGCCGTAATTTTGAGTTAGGGTGAAATATGCCTGGGAAGTGTATTGAAACCCCTGGTCACTGTGGAGGTGCAACTCTGCAGTGACCGCTTCTTTTGCCTTGGCTTGCCGAACGGTTCGCAGAACCAGGTTGACCGACTGCTCGGTTCCAGTCTGGTAGGCGACAATACTGTTGTCAAACAGGTCGCGAATCATGGATAGATACAAGGTTCCCTGCGGCGTCTGGATATAGGAAACATCCGTTACCCATTTCTGATTAGGTTTGATGGCTGTGAAATCGCGGCCGAGGATATTCGGATACCGGTGCAGTTGACCGCTCATCTGCCGGTACTTTTTTCTGCGCCGGATTTGCGCCAGCAACCCGTACTTGTTCATGATGCGCAGCACCGCCTTATGGTTTTTCTTAATGCCTCGCCTCTCAAGCCATATCCCCACACGCCTATAACCGTAAGTTCCATTAGTCTGCCGCTGGCATTTTTGAATCAAGGCGGCCAACTTCTCCTCGGCGGATGACCGGTCTTTCCGTTTGAGATACGCGTAGTAGCCGCTTCTTGATACCTCAAAGAAATTACACATGACCGCAACCGGATGCTTGCCGGCATTTTGCGCTATGGCTATGTACTTAACCTGTGCTCTCACATCCTTCCAGCAGCGTGAAGAAAAGACCGGTATAGTTCCACTTCTCTTTCAAGTTCCCGTATCCGCAGCTCCATCGCGTGGTGTGCAGTTATCGGGCTTTTTCTGGGGCGGCCTTTCTTCTTGGGGGATGCCGGAAGGGTGGTCTGTCTCCGATTGTACCGGTTAATCCAGTTCTTGATTTGTACTTTTTCAAGACCCAAGGCATCTGCTATCTCCCGCCTGGTTCTTCCATCTTGTCGCATTTGCAGGATAATCCGCTCAGCCGATTGCATATCTGTCCATTTCCGTGACATACAAAACCTCCTATCGTAGTTATCCTACAACAGGAGGCTTTTTTGCTCAATGTCCGTTTTTTCGGGTTCAGTTCACCATGCGGGTCGGGGCTCTTTTACGCCCAATTCTAGGCGGCCGGTTCCTTTTGTTCGTGTTTTTCGATTATGAATAGGAGGTACGCCGCGGCGGCGACCACGAGGCCGATCACTAGCCAGTGGTTGATCCCGAGAGCCTGAGGGATAGTAATTTTGCCGAAATTGCCCCAGGTCAGCACGGTGGCTTTCATAAAAGGATAGGCCTCGGCGTATAGACCCGCCCCGACCAGCATTCCCAAAATGCCCCACAGGGCATCCCATCTGCCTTCCCCCAGGGCGCCGAGCGATGTGCCGGGGCAGTAGCCCAGCAGTGCCCACCCGACGCCGAACAGCAATCCGCCGAGGGCGACGCCGCCGACGATGGCCGGTTTTATCGACAGCTTGACAAGGCCGAGGTCATACAGCAGGTAGACGCCGATCATGGCGACGATTATGTGGGAAAGCATGAATTTGACGATGATAAAGTCCTTTAAGCGCAAGGCACCCAGTTGTTTGTCGTAGCGGAGGACTCTGCCCTTCTGCAGGAAGAATCCGAACAGGATGCCTGTTATTAAGCCGGCAAGCAATATGTTCATTTTTCATCACCTTTCCCGTATATAATCCGGGCTACGATTACGCCGCCCACGAAAAAGGCGATGAGCGCGATATAGCCGCTGACCGCGAGCTGCAGGGCGCCGCTCAGCCCGTGACCACTGGGGCAGCCGTCGGCGAGGCGGACGCCGAACAGGGCGATGATGCCGCCGACGAAGGCGACGGCCGCCCGCTTGGCGACGCTGGGGCCGAAGCGCTCCCGCCACATATCGGGCACGGCCTGCAGGCGGAAGCTTCCCGAGGTAACCGCCGCGGCGAACGCGCCGATCATGATGCCGATGACGACCATAAACTGCCAGTCGATTTTGGGGGCGTGGCGAACGAAGTATTCCAACTGTGTTAGTTTTTCAGGAGCAAATATCTTTTCTACCATGCCCGAGGCCCGCACGAAGGTCGTCGACGCGCCGAGATAATGGCCCGTTACCCAGACTGACAAGATTGATACTATGCCGCTGAGCCCACCTGCCAAATAGGGGTTCCAGCCTTTTCCTTCCTGCATGATTCCACTCTCCCGCTCCCACCCCCCATGGGGAGGGGTGGTTTTTGTTTTAATTCTACCAGACATTGCCGCATATTTCAATAATTATTATTAATTAATTTTAAATTTATTTTATAGGCGGGAAGGCTTTTTGCAAATTCGCCGGGAAGGGCACTTACCAGGAAAAGCCTGAACCGCCGCCACCCCGGAAATGCGCGGCGGGCGAAAGCACGTAGAACCCGCTCCCGAGCCGTTAGGCAAATCGGGCATAATGTGGCAGCCTTTATTTACTCCTTCTTTGCCACCCGTAGTATTGATTTCCCCGCGGTTCGACCGCCGCAGCGCCTCTTTCCCTGATCGTCGTCAAGTTTTCCTCGATAACAAATCCGTAGCTGCTTTTGAGAAAGGTCAGCTTTTCGCATTGCTCTGATTCACTGCATTGCCAGCATCCGTCATAGCCCTTGGCTCTGATGCATTTCAGCGCCCCGCATTCATGCTTGTTGCCGCCGAAGGAACAACCGCCCGCTTCCTGGCAAGTGCTTTTGCATTGCAATTTTATAATGCCGTCAAGAACGCTCATAAACGCTGGCATCTGTTCAAACGCATCAAAATGCCTGCCTATTTCATCCCCTACCTGGCTTTCATCGACATCCAGATGCGCCCCCATAACCTTCCAAACGTTTTTATTGCTGCATATGCTCAGAAATGTATCCAGTCCGTGCTTTTTAATCAACTCCCGCAAGTTGAATGCGGCTTCGTAAATTTCGGGTTTGTAGAACAAACAATCACAACAGGTCAAACCGCAGGGGCATACCAGTTTCCTGTCCAAATATTTACGCCTCCTAATCGCATCGATAATTTAGTACTTGATAATATTACTTGGTAATATAATTTTACCACTAATTGTAATTTTACGCAATGAAGATGTGCCGGAATATGACAAAAGGCATCAGCCCTTCGTTATCGGCTGATGCCTTTTAAGGTTAACAGTTAATGATTGGCCGTGACGGGTATAGCGACGGAGTGCGTCGGAACCGTGCCAGGGAACGGACTTTAGCTTTTCAGCCCGGCAGCCTCGTCGGCGCCCAGCATTATGTTCATGCACTGCACGGCGGCTCCCGACGCTCCTTTTCCCAGATTGTCAAAGCGCGAGACAACCAATATCTGCTCGTTATTGCCAAACACGAAAAGCTCGATCCTGTTGGTATCGTTGCAGCATTCCACCGGGAAGAAGCCTTCCTCCAGTGTGGCATCGGCGTCATACGGCATGACCTTGATGAATTTTTCGGCGGCAAAGTATTCGGCGAAAAAGTCTCTGACCTGGGCGGCAGACAGCGGCTTATTGAGCAGGCGGGAAATCAGCGGCAGCATGACGCCCATTCCTTTATAATAGTTGGCCACCACCGGCACAAAGGCGGGCGGATACCGGAGCCCGGTCACTGCCTGCATTTCCGGCAGATGTTTATGCTGCAGGCGCAGCGCGTAAGGCCGCGGACTATTTAGGCCACCGTCGGCAACACTCTCGTATTTTTTGATCAGGCTTTTGCCGCCGCCGCTATAACCGGTCAGGGAGGTGCAGGTAACCGGATAATCCGCGGGAACGATACCGGCTTTGACTAGCGGATAGAGCCCTACGATAAAGCCTGTCGCATGACAGCCCGGCACCGACACGCGGCGGGAATGCTTTATTTTTTCACGATGCTCGGGGCTCAGCTCGGGCAGGCCATAGGCCCAGTCTGGATGGGTCCGGTGCGCCGTGCTGGCGTCAATCACCCGGGTGTGTTCGTTAGTTATCAAAGAAACCGCTTCGCGCGCAGCGACATCAGGCAAACAGAGAAACACCAGGTCGGCGCTGTTGAGCAGCCGGCTCCGTTCCGCTATGTCTTTGCGTTTTTCCGGATCGATGCTCAACCATTCGATATCCGAGCGCTGCGCTAAATATTCATGGATTTTTAAACCGGTCGTTCCTTCTTGGCCGTCGACGAACACTTTATGTTTCATTATAGCCCCTCCCCTTTTTCGTATAATTATACGTCCGTTTCAATTTTTATGCAACAAATATTTCCTCCGGCTTCGCCGTTACCAGTGGCAAGGTTTTCCCCGCTTTCCTAATACCCCTCCCATTTTCTATCATCGTCATATTGGCAATCGTCCACATAATATACAGAGGTGCTCCCGCACTTCGGGCAACATTCCAAGTATCCGCCATCGCCAATGGGTTTAAGTATTGCTCCTTCTGTATTAAACACTTTCCCGCATTTTGTGCATTTTACGACAGCCATAATTCTCTCCTTCTCTCTAAGTACTTGCGTCTGCCGCCAGCTATGGTACGGACCAGCTACTTATATTTGGATAACTTCCGGTTTATAGCCGGCAGGCAGTTCTTCTTCGGTTAAAAATTTGAAGTTGTCATCATTCAGTATCGGTATAAATATTTCGTACGGAATCAGGGAAAATTCACAGGCATAATTACTGGCTCCGAACCACATACCCGCTTTGCTGCTCAAATTTAGACCTCTGGCGAACTTTGTGTAGTTTGAGCAATCATGGACCGCTAAATCCCAGTTCTCTTCATCAGCTATTTTCATGAATTTCAAGGTCAGTTCCCTACTCCAAATTGGCGATATATAGCCGTGTCGGGAAATATACATGTTTTCGCCATAATAATTGCCGATGTTATTCTCATTTAAATGTAACTCCGCACAATTGATAAAATCGAGGTTTGTCGCGAAAATTGCCTGCTTTTTGTTGAAAAATGCTTCGAAAAACTCCGGAGTCATCGGGGTTTCAATGCCTACGGTTTTAATAAATTTTTTCGCTAAGCCGATATTTTCAATTACTTTGTCCGCACAGTTTGAAGCGCCGAGATTGAAACGCAACTCGTCAAGACCGGCTTCGCCTAAGGATTTCAAGGTCTCTTCCGTAGCCAAGGTGCCATTTGTGTATAAATGCTGATGAATTTGCGCAGCACTAAATTTCTTTATCACCGGATAGTATTCTTCGATCTCCATGAAAGGCTCTAAATAGACGTAGGAAATGCCTGTGGGTTTTTGGTGAATGGAAAGCAGCAGATCAATATCCTTCTCGTAAAATTTCGTGCCGCCGATTTCCCACATGCCTTCGCCAACGGGATGAATATTTTGCAGTTCGCCATAATTATAACAAAACTTACACGCTAAATTACATTTGTTCGTTTTCCTGATTGCGCTCAAACCGGTGCCCGACAGGCAAGAACGACAGCCTTGGGGGAATTTGCTTTCATTGCCCACAAAAAAAGTTCTGTTTTCCAGGGTTTTTAAGTTTTTGATTTCCGACATCAATATATCGTTTCTATGATCAATTGCCGCCTCAATTTGCGCAAAGGTAGCGTAGATGATTTCTTCATGTTTTACGCTAATTTCCTCGTCCTCAGGCAATTGGGAAAAGAAATCGAACCATATCAACGCATCTTTCTTGGAAATTTTCATACCGCAACCGCCTATCTGCTTAATCTAACTCTTCAAATGATTCGCCAAGCAACTGTAAATATCATTTATAAAATGGTACTTTCGCGAAGGCGTAATATTTGTTATTTAACTATTGATAAAGTGCGAGACCGCATGGTCCCGCACTTTGTTGGATCGGCATTTCCGGGTTGCTGCCAGCCAGGCACTGTTCGCCGTCACAATAATTGTATGCTTCTTTGGTTTAAGAGGCAGCGCGCTTCAGCTTTTTGCGGATATCTATTGGGCAGGTCGCCCGAGTGGGTGGTAAATTTGCGCATGGGTGGCATAAGCCTGTACATAAATGTTTATATCTTCGAAATCGACGATGAACAGGTCGGGGTTTTTGCGCAGGTCAAGCTCGACAATCTGATTGGTGTAGCTGCCATCCCGGCTGGAGACGATGCGTACGATGGGGGTAGCCGTGTTGTTCATGCTGACGCCGAGAATCACGCCGCTTTGCTCATTGTTGAGCCGTACCGTTTTCCCCATCGGATAGATGGCGACGTTGCGGATAAATTTCTCCACAACTGACGGGGCGAAATATTCGCCCGCGGCTTTGTTCAGGATGGCGGCGGCATAGTAAACCGGCGTGGGGTGGCGGTGAGGCATGCCGACGATCAGGCGGTCATAGGCATCGGCGATGCTGATAATCTGCGCATATTCCGAGATGGCGTCCCCTGCGAGGCCCTGGGGATAGCCGCTGCCGTTCCAGCGTTCGTGGTGCTGGAAGCATGCGTCGACGATGGCGGCGGACAGGTTTTTGTTTTCGCTCAGTATTTCCGCAGCGTAGGACGGATGGCGCCGGTATTCTTCCCGTTCGCCCCTGATCAGGCGGTCGGGAAACTGTCGCGCCAGCCGCCGGGAAAATTTGATTTTGCCGATATCGTGCAGTATGGCCGCCAGCCCCAATTCGTTCAGCCGCACGGCGTCATACCCCATAGCCAGGCCGGTCATGACGGACAAAATGCAGGTGTTGATGGCATGGGAGAATATATACTCCTCTTTGCGGCGGATGTCCAGCAGGTGGATCATTTCTTCCGGACTATGGGCAAGGCGCTCAATAAGGTCGTCGACAATGTTTTTCACTCTGTCCAGGTTTATGTCTCTGCCGACGCGAAAGCTTCGCACTTTTTCCCTGGCGCTGCCTATCGCCTGTTTTTGATGCTCGGCGTCGTAAAAATCATCCAGGGCTTTTCCGGAGGTTCCGGCGACCGGTTCGCCGATCACCAGGGAAGTCAATCCCTGATTGCGGAGGTACCTTATGTATCTTTCCTTTATCTCTATGCCTTCGTAAAGCAAGACCTTGCCGTCTGTTGTCAGGAGCGGTTTCGATAAGTACATTCCCGGCTGGATTTCATCCAAAGATATGCTGCGCATGGAAGGCCCCCCAGAATAAACACGGTTTACCGATAATGCTATATTAATATATCGAGAAGAAAGCCAAAGGTTTAAAGCGGGAAAAAGCGGCGTTTATTCGCCGGAAGCGCCTGTTTCTTCGTCGCAGCACCGGCTAAGGCCTGTCACGCCCTTGCAGATTAGCTGACGAAAACAATAACCTGCCAGCACATCATGGCTGGCAGGTTATCTGGCAAGAATCCATCTCAAGCGTTCGGCGGGTCTTTTGCGGCGGTTTCCAGGGTTTAATGATGGTAGTTCTCGTTGCGGCTGATTTTGAAGGCGCGGTAGAGTTGTTCGACGAGGAGGAGCCTGATCATCTGGTGGGTGAAGGTGAGGGCGGAGAAGGAGAGCTTTTCGGCGGCGGCGGCGAGTACTGCGGGGGCGAGGCCGAAGGCGCCGCCGATGACGAAGGTGAGGTCGCTTTTGCCGGCGAGGGCGAGGGCGTCGAGTCTGGCGGCGAGGTCTTCGGAGGAGAGGCGGGCGCCGCCACGGTCGAGGACGATGAGGTGGCTGGCGGGACGGACGGCTTTGAGGATCCTCTCCCCTTCCCGGCCAAGAACTCTGGCCTTGTCGGCGACGGAGGGGCTGTCAGGCATTTTTTCCTCGGCGATTTCGACGATGTCTAGGCGGCAGTAAGGGGCGAGGCGTTTGACGAATTCGCCGATGCCTTGCGTGAGGTAGCGTTCTTTTATTTTTCCGACGGCGACGATGGTGATGCGCATGGCGTTATTTGCTCGGCATTTCTTCGAAGAGGACGCTGCGGGCGGCGACCTGGCCGTTGCGGCTGACGGTGACGTCAGCCCGGCTGCCGACGGGCTGGGCGTCGACGACGCTTCTCAGGTCGACGACGGTGTTGGTTTCTTTGCCGGCGATGGCTACGATGATGTCGCCTTCGCGGATGCCGGCCTTGGCGGCAGGGCCGCCGGGCTGGACGCCGGCCACGTAGACGCCTTTGTCGACGTTGAGCCGGTAGCCGTAGCGGGCGGCGGTGGTTTTATCGAGGATGCCGACGCCTAGATAGGCACGGATGACTTTGCCTTTGTCGATGAGCGACTGGACGATGGGCCGGACGGTGTTGACGGGAATGGAGAAGCCCATGCCTTCGACGCCGGCGGCGGCAAGTTTGGCGCTGTTGATGCCGATGACGAGGCCGTCGGCGTTGACGAGGGCGCCGCCGGAGTTGCCGGGGTTGATGGCGGCGTCGGTCTGGATGAGTTTGAAGCGGCGTTCGCCGATTTCGATGGAGCGGTTGAGGGCGCTGATGACGCCGACAGTGACGCTGCCGCGGAATTCGTTGCCGAGGGGGTTGCCGATGGCGATGGCGGGTTCGCCGACGAGGAGGGTGTCGGAGTCGCCGAAGACGGCGGCGGGCAGGCCGGTGGCGTCGATTTTGACGACGGCGAGGTCGGTGACGGGGTCGGCGCCGACGGTGCGGCCGGTGAAGGTGCGGCCGTCGGCGAGGGAGACGGTGAGTTCCTGGGCGTTTTCGACGACGTGGTTGTTGGTGACGATGTAGCCGTCGGCGGAGATGATGACGCCGGAGCCGGTGCCTTGTTCGATGAGCATCTGGCGGTTGAAGAAGTCGCGGACGAAGCCTTTGTTGGTTATGCCGACGACGGCCGGGCCTACGGCCTGGGCGGCGCGGACGACGGGGGTGTTGCGGGCTTCGGAGACCTGGGCGTGGGCGACGGGCGGCATGATGGTGTTTTGGGGCGGCTGGGCCTGGGGACCGGGTTTGGCGAAGTAGGGGGCGCCGTAGCCGAGGACGAGGCTGCCGCCGATGAGGGCTCCGAAGACGGCGACGATGAAGTAGGGGGCCATGCGCTTGTATAGCTGTTTCATCCCGTATCCTCCTTGCTGTTTATTCGAGGCTGGCGGTTTGGTCGGGGTAGGTGAGGGAGAGGGTTATGTCTTTGCCGAGCCGGCAGCCCTGTTCGCCGAGGATGCCGGCGACGGTGGCTTCGGCGAGCTCGGGTTTGTTGTTTTCCTGGCTGATGTGGGCGAGGAATACGTGGCATTGGCTTTTGCGCGGCAGGCGGGCGAGCGTCCAGCCGGCGTCGGTGTTGGCGAGGTGGCCGCGGCTGCCGAGAATGCGCTGCTTGAGGAACCAGGGGTATTTGCCCTGTTTGAGCATGTCGATATCGTGGTTGGCTTCGAGAACAAGGGCGTCGGAAAGGGCGAGGCCTTTTTTGGCGGTGTCGGTGACGAAGCCAAGGTCGGTGGCGAGGCTGCATTTTTGGTGACGGTGGTAGAAGCTGAAGCCGACCGGGTCGGCGGCGTCGTGGGAGACGGCGAAGGGTTCGATTTTGAGGGTGCCGATGTCGAGGCCGGCGGGCAGGTCGCGGCGGCATTCGCCGGCGATGCAGGCGCCGATGCCGTCGTCGTCCATGGCCTGCCAGGCGGCGGGGCGGGCGTATATGGGCAGGCGGTATTTGCGGCTTAGGGTGGGCAGGCCGGCGACGTGGTCGCGGTGCTCATGGGTGACGAGGACGGCGTCGAGGTCTTCGACGGCAGTGCCGACGGCGGCGAGGGCGTTTTTGATCCGTCGGCAGCTTATGCCGGCGTCGACGAGGATGTTGGCGTCGGCCATCCGGATGAGGGTGGCGTTGCCGGTGCTGCCGCTGGCCAGGACGTGTATCTGCATGTCTAGCTCCTTTATACAAGATGCTGTGGCATTATATGTTATTCGCGACAAAAAACCACAATTCCTCTTGTCAGAAGCTGGATCGGCGCTCAGCCGGCGGCTATTCTGGGCCGGACGGCTTCCCGCAGGGAGGCGGGCAGGGCGCCGAGGAGGATGTCGCCGATTTCCGCAAGACGCGCGGGGGTTTTGGCTTCGAAGCGGAAGGTGAAGAGCGGCTCGGTGACGGAGGCGCGGATCATGCCCCAGCCGTCGGGAAATTCGACGCGGACGCCGTCGATGAGGTTGGGGCGGTAGGGGGCGAGGGCGGCGGCGGCGGCGGCGATGACGGCCTGTTTGTCGGGCTGGGGGTAGGGGATGCGGATGTCGGGGGTGAGAAGGTAGTCGGGGACGGAGTCGGCAAGGACGGAGAGCGGTCCGCTGGCGGCGACGATTTCGGCGATTTTGAGGGCGGCGAAGGCGCCGTCGTCGTAGCCGAGTTCGCGGAAGAAGAAGTGGCCGCTTATTTCGCCGGCGAAGAGGGCGTTCTCCCGCCGGAAGGCTTGTTTGCTGAAGGTGTGGCCGGCGCGGGCCATGACGGCACGGCCGCCGGCTTTGGCTATTTCCTCGGCGACGACCATGGAGCATTTGGCGTCGTAGACGACGGCGCCGGACTCCCGGGCGAGGTAGTGGCGGGCGAGGAGGACGATGATGTCGTCGTTGTCGAGGGGACGGCCGGTTTCGTCGACAAAGCCGACACGGTCGCCGTCGCCGTCGAAGGCGGCGCCGAGGGCGGCGCCGGTGCGGCAGACTTCGGCGCCGAGGGCGGCGAGGTTTTCGGCGAGGGCGGGGTTGGGGGGGCGGTGGGGGAAGTTGCCGTCAGGCTGACAGTAGAGTTCGACGACGTCGTAGCCAAGACTGCGGAAGAGCTGGGGGGCGAGGCGCGATACTGCGCCGTTGCCGGCGTCGAGGACGACTTTTAGGGACCCCCGCCGGGCGCAAGCAGCGGTGAAGGCGAGGTAGTCGGCGGCGACGGGGAGCCTGGCGATGCTGCCGCTGCCCTCGGTACGGGCGCCGGCGGCGACGAGGCGGGCGAGGTCGGCGATGTCTGCTTCGCTGACCGGTTCGGGGCCGAGGACGAGTTTGAAGCCGTTATAGGGGGCGGGGTTGTGGGAGGCGGTGACCATGACGCCGCCCACGGCCGCCGTCTTTTTGAGGGCGTAGGAGAAGGCGGGGGTGGAGACGGTGCCGATGTCGAGGACGTGGCAGCCGGATTCGGCGAGGGTTTCGATGACGATGGCCTGGAGGGCCGGGGTGGAGAGGCGGACGTCGCCGCCGACGACGACTTGTCGGCCGGCGAGCTTGAGGCCGACGGCGAGGGCGATTTTGCGGGCGGCGACGTCGGTGAGGTCGCCGCCGGCGATGCCGCGGATGTCGCAGGCGTGGAAGATATTCATGGCGGTGCTCCTTTCGGGACGGATCAGGGTTGTCGCGCGTGCTTATAGCTTAATTATAAACCCCGGTGGCAGGCGGGGTAAGTCCTTGGCGTTCGCCATCCGGTAAATTATGCCTGGTTAGTATGCTCTTTGTATGCAAAATCAAGCAGGGCTCCCGCCGCAATACGGGCTATTTTTCGGCGGGCTTAAGGTGGCTGCGTCTGCGAAACGACACCACGGCGCCAAGGACGGCGAAGACCGCCCCGACACCCAGTGCGGTATGGTAACCGGTCAGGAAGGCGCCGATCTGCTGCCCGGTGGTCGGCGACGCTATTCCCGCGAGCGACGCCGCCTGCCGCGTCTCCAGAATCGACACGGCGATGGCGATGCCGCACACCTGGCCGACGTTGCGCACGAGGGAGTTGATGCCGCCGGCGAGGCCGAGCTTTTCAGGCGGGGCGGCGCTCATTACGCTGTTGTTGTTGGGGGACTGGAACAGGCCGTTGCCCAGGCCCAGAACCGCTTGCCCCAGTGCTACCTTCCAGACCGCAGCCGCTGCGGTGAGCGTCGCCAGCCAGACTAGGCCCGCCGCCGTTACCGACAGGCCGGCGGCGCACAGCAGGGCGGGGTTTACCCGTTCGGATAAGTAGCCGCTGACCGGGGCCACGAAGGCCAGGACGATGGGAAAGGGGGTCATCAGCAGGCCGATGTGGGAGGATTCGAGATTAAGTATTCGGCTTAGATAAAAAGGGAGGAGCATGGTATTGGAAAATACCGCCATGAAGGACAGCAGTCCTGTTATGTTGCCTGAGAGAAAAGCCCATTTTCGAAAGAGGCTGAAATCGATCATGGGAAAAAGGGTGCGTTTTTCGTGGCGGACAAACGCGCCCAGCGCGAGAACGGAGGTCGCTGCAAGGGCTATTACGGCCGCCGAGCGCCAGCCCCATTCCTCGCCGTGGCTTACGGCCAGCAAAAAGGCGGTCATGCCGACGGCGAACAGGCCGGCTCCCGCGTAGTCGAACTTTTCGTCCAGGCGGCGTTCGTTGGCGGGGAGGATGTAGTAGCCCGCCAATAGGGCGACGGCGCCGATGGGCAGGTTGACAAAGAATATGGATTCCCACCCGAAAGCGCCTACTAAGAGGCCCCCGACGCTGGGCCCGGTCATCGAGCCCAGCGCCACGACCATGCCGACCATGCCGAGGGCTCTGCCCCGGCCGGGCCCCGGAAAGGCGGCCGCGACGATGGCGGGGGCGTTGGCCATGAGCATCGCGGCGCCGACGGCCTGCACGACTCTGGCGGCGATCAGGAGGGCGATATGCCCCGATAGCCCGCAAAGCATCGAGCCCAGTGTAAATACGAAAAACCCGGCGTTGCAGACCAGCCGGCGGCTGAAGATGTCGCCCAGCCGCCCGAACAGGGGCAGCAGGCAGGATATTGTCAGCAGATACGCCGACACCACCCATTGAACGAGCGGCAGGTTGACGTTAAGCTGGGAAGCGACCCGGGGAAGAGCGACATTGATGATGCTGGCATCGAGGGTGGCCATAAACGTACCGATCGAGGTTACTCCGAAAATCAACCAGGGATTGAGTTGTTTTCGCGGTTGCGTCATATCGATCGAGTTCCTCCGATTTATGCCGGGTGGCGTCGAGTGTTTCCCTTTAGTCAAATATGTATCGAAAGAATATCACTATACTGTGGGAAAATCAAGATTTGGCGGCGAAATATGGCGCATGCAAGGCCAAGGGCGCGTACTTCGCCTGAGCGAATACGGATATGACGGCTGGCGAAAAGGTTACATAATCATCCGGACCGGCATAGGATATACAAAATATCTTAGGAGGAGTAGTTATGGAGGAATGCAAAGTTTCGCCGCCGGACCGCCATTGCTTCCGCCTGGAGGAGCGGGCGCCCGATTTTAGCGCGCCGGCCTATTTCTGCGGCAAGGAGATCGAGGTCGGTCTGCGCGATTTCCGCGGCAGATGGCTGCTGCTCTTTTTCTATTCCAGCGATTTCACGTTCGTCTGACCGACCGAGCTGGCGGCAGTTGCCGACATTTATCCCTGTCTGAAGGAGCTGTGCGCATCGGCTATCGCGATCAGCACCGATAGTGTGTATGCCCACAAGGTATTTCACGAGACCTCGCCCCACGCGAGCCGAGTACAGTATCCCCTGCTGTCTGACCGCTCGGGGGCGATCGCCCGCGCTTACGGGGTATGGGGCCGCGAAACGGGAGCGGCTTACCGGGCCACTTTTATCATCGATCCCGAGGGGCGCATTCGTTATTATTCGGTCTACCCCCGCGAGGTGGGACGCAATGTGCGAGAGATCGCGCGCACGCTGGCCGGCATCCAGTACGGCGAGGCGACCGGCGAGGGCGTGCCGGCGGGATGGAAGCCGGGGATGCCGGGGATCAGCCGGGATTTCGAGCTGGCAGGCACAGTATAGGTATGGAAAACGCCGCTAAATAAGCGGCGTTTTCATTTTCCCCGTTCCTGCCTTTCGTCAAGGACGCGTAGAAAACTCCAGATGCAAGGCGCACCGGAGGCTGCCACCACCGTTTGCTCTGCGACAACGTTTGTAGAAGTTGTTTGCACGGGATGTATTCAACGGCAGCGTGCGTACACGATCGTACGCTGAGGATGGCAGTCGAGGAGCAACGCCGCAGACGGACTTTCTACGCGGCCTCAGATAATCAGCGGCTTTGCATTAGGAAGATTGACGGCGTGGACGGCGCAGGTGAAACACGGGTCGAACGAGCGGACCACTCTCCCCACCTCGACGAGGCTGGCAAGGTCGGCCACCGGTGTGCCGATGAGGGCTTCTTCGACCACTCCCCGCCGGCCGGAAGCGTCGCGGGGGGAGAATTTCCAGGTGGTGGGGGTGACTACCTGGTGATGCTGGATTTTACCGTCTTTGAATTTTAACCAATGGCCGAGGGCGCCGCGCATTACGTCGGTCAGGCCGGCGCCCTCTCCCTGGGGCGGCAAGGTATAAGGCCGCAGGCTGGGCTGGCCGGGTACGAGCTGAGCCAGCCAGCCTTCGGCGAGGCGGCAGAGTTTGAGGGTTTCGTGGGCCCGGGCGATGAGGCGGTCCATGACGCCGCCGCCTTTCTCGCGGTATTCGCCGTTTAAAACGGCCCGCGGCAGGGGTCCGCTTTCGAAGGCCAGGCCTTTGTAGCGGGGCGCCTTGGTCCAGGAGTAGGCGTCGGGCTTGTCGCGGTCGGGGACGGTGTTTTCGGTGTCGGGCCGCCCGCCGCTCCCTTCCCGGTACCAGCTGTAGCGAATTTCTTCGCTAATCAGGGCGGCGTCCACATCCCCGACCGCCCCTCCGCCCGTCTGCACGCCTGCCCTGATGGCCCGCCGGCCGGTAAGCGGATCGGGAAACATGCCGAAGGACAGGAAATTACCGTTGCCTTTGCCGATAGTATAATAATCGGGGTAGTGGGCGGCGACGGTCAATACGTCGGGGATATGTACGCCTTCGATGAAGTATTTTATTTGCCGCACGATGGCGGTGGCGGCCTTGATCTGGTCGGCGTTGGTCTGTTGGGTGACGCCGGTGACCATGATGGTCTGCTGGTGGGGGGCTTTGGCGCCGAACATGGCCATTAGTTCGTGGGCGCTGGCGGCGATGCGCACGGCCGCGGGGAGGCGGCCGACGAGTTCGGCGCTGGTTTTCGCGGGCAGCCTGAAGTCCGGCTTGGGGGGGCGGGGCGTCCAGGGAGGAGTGTCAGGGCCGGCGGCGTAGTCGGGGAGGGCGAGGAGGTAGAAATGGCGGAGGTGGTTCTGGATGATGTCGGCGGCAAGGATGAGGTTGATGAGGTGCTGGCCGTTGACAGTGGGGGCGAGGCCGGTGGCCTGCTGGAGGGCAAGGCAGTCGGCGACGGCGTGGGCGCTGGAGCAGATGCCGCAGATACGCTGGGTGAAGAGGATGGAGTCGCGGACGTCGCGGCCGGGCATCATCTGCTCCCAGCCGCGGTAGAGATGGCTGCTAACCCAGGCGTCGGTGACCCGGCCGCCTTCGACCTCGACGTCGACCCTGATCGGTTCGTGGATGCGGGTCATGGGAAAGATGGTCTTTCTGGCCATTATTTGTCCTTTCCGGTTTTGTCCTCGGTACGCCAGAACCCGACGAGGCGCCGCAGCCAGGATTTGGGGCGGCGGCGGTGCGGTTTCGCGGCTTCGAGCTGTTTCGCTTCGCTCATGAGGGCGTTCTGCTGGCGGATGAGGTCGTCGAGTTCCTGTTTGACCTGGGTAAGGTTTTCCGGCGGGGCGGGGTCGCTGGGTTTGGTGCCGTCGAGATAATGGTCGTGGATGCGGCGGGCGAAGATGCCGGCGGCGAGATGGGTGGCGACCGCCCCTACGCCGAGGGCGGCGAAGGCGGCGCCGATTTTGCGGACGCTGACGGATACGGACCTGGTCCTGATGTCGGGAAGGTGGTTGTAAAAAGGCGTCATGCCGTCGGGGAAGTGGGGGCTGGCGCAGCCGATGCAGGGTGTCCCGGCCTTGACCGGCCAGTTGACGTAGTCATTCCATTGACGGGAGGGGCAGTCGGCATGGGTGACCGGCCCCTTGCAGCCGACTTTGTAGAGGCAGCCGCCCTCGCCGGGAAAGGCGGCGAAGATGCCGTCCTCGAACTGCTGGCGACGCTGGCATTGGTCGTGGATGGTGCGGCTGTAGAACAGTTTGGGCCGGTTGTAGGCGTCGAGCTCCGGCAGGCCGTAAAGCAGCAGGTGGCTGAAGGTGCCGGTCATCCAGTCGGGGTGGCTGGGGCAGCCTGAGACGTTGATGACGACGCGGTCGGTGATGACGTCCCAGACGCCTTTGCCGCCGCCAGGGTTGGGATGGGCCGCCCCCGGCCCGCCGAAGGCGGCGCAGTCGCCGACGGCGATGACGTAACGCGCCTTGGGGGCGAATTCCCGCAGGGCGGCAAGGCCGGTCACCATTTCGCCGTTGCGCATGAAGATATGATTATAGCGGCCGTCGGCGGCGGTCATGACCGAGCCTTCGACGACCAGCCAGAACTTGCCGGCTTCTTTTTCGACGGTGTCGAGCATCACCCGCACGGCGCCGTCACCCTGGACGGTGTTGTAAAGCCAGTGGTAGCGGAGGTCGAGGAACTCGGTTAACAGTTGATAGAAGTTAGGGTTTCTGGTGTTGTCGAGGGATACGCTCTCGCCGGTACAGGAGCCGAGTTCGAGCCAGATGACGGGCGGCCGGGGCAACGCGCTCTGGGCGCTGGCCTGCCTCAGCACCGGGATGAGTATTTCGGCGAGGCCGGTGGTGGCGGTCGCCGCGAGGCAAAGTTTGAGGAATTCCCGCCGGGAAAGCATAGGCTACCCTCGTTTCGAATGACGCTCTTCCTCGTGGAGCCAGACGAACAGGCCGGCGTATAGCAGATAGCCGGTCAGGCCAAGCGCCATCCAGGCGTACCCGGCCAACACGAGGTAGCGGCCCAGCATGGGTTCCGCGGCCACGCCGGCGAAGTCGCCGGCCGCCAGTACCAGACCGCCGGCGACGATGAACAGCGCCATGATCCTTTTCATGCGTTCGCTGATATCGAGCCTGGGGGTGAGCCACAGGGGGATGGCGGTCATGGCTCCCGCCAGCGCAAGGTGGAAGGGGATACGGGCCTGGATTTCCCTCAGGCCGCTTTCCTGGGCGAATTGGCCGGCGAAGGCGCTGGCCATGGTGATGTCGCCTTTGACCGCCATGTTCAGCGCCATATCGAGGTTGTAGTGGATGGCCTGATGGCGGGCGGGCAGGAGGAAGACGTCGTTGAACAGGCCGTAGCCGACGCTGAGCAGGAAGAGCAGCAGCCCGCCGGAAGATAGGATGCGTTGACTAGTCATAGCAGCCTCCGGTAATCCGTTTTCCCTACTAAAATTCCCAGGCATGGCAATTTTATGCCTGGGCTTTACGCAGGCGGAACCATGCGCCGCCCGGCGTCATATTATGTAGTAGATAACGCGAGGAGGTATGGGAATGGCTTTTTCCCGCAGGAAGAAAGCGCGCGGTCCTTACGATAAAATTGTGAAACATGCTCAGGAATTCCTGCGCCAGGAGCTGGCGCCAATCCGGGCTGACCAGCAGGCGGTCATGGCCCAGAACGAAAAGATTACCGAGTATGTCCGGCAGATCTGGAGCAGCGTGGCACAGCGTCCGGCCGAAAAAGGCCAGGGGTAGGAGATAAGCAAGAAAGAGGCGCGCCCGAAGGCGCGCCTCTTTCTTATTGCATGTTTTCACGGGCCCACCGGGGCCACTCTTTCGCGAACGATGCGTAGTCCATGCCCAGGGATGCGGCGATGGCGTCTTCCATGGTCCGACCGGCGGCAAGGGCGGCGATGACGTTCTTGAGGCCGGTTTCGCCGTGAACGGCGGCGATGTAGCGCACCGCGGCCAGCGATTCGCGGTAGGCCAGCGCCTGGTTGGCGAGGCTGTCGAAGTCGCGGTCGAGCTCATCCTGGGTGTACCCGCGGTCGTGCAGGGAATTGGCGGCTGTCCGCCATTCGTAGCCGTTGACCTTGTATTCGAGGTATTGGGCGAGTCCTTCGGTAAACCAGCGGGGGTAGTTGCCGCGGCTCAGGTGATCGAATACAAGGTGGGTGTATTCGTGAACCATCGGCCCTGAATGGATAAATTCGGCGTCGGCGCCGTCCTTGAGCCAGGCACGGGGGGACAGCACCTGAATGACGCCCCCCCAGTACACGCCCATGGCGCTCTGGTCGCCCGACCAGCCGAAGTTACGGTTGAGTTCGCTCCGGTCGCGGTAGAGGATAACGAGGGTTTTGGCCGGCGGGGCGTAGCCGAGCGCCTTCGTGACGGGCGTGTAGGCCGCTTCCGCCGCCTCGGCGACCATGGCTACCGCAGTCTGGTCGGCGGGCGAGTATTTTATGATGAAGTGGGGCGTTTCGTAAGCCGCCATTTGGCGCGTTTCGTAGTTCATCTTGGCCTGGGCCGCCTGGCGGGCCACAGGATAAAGCAACATCCGCGGCGTGAGAGGCGCAGGGAAAAGCGCGGCCGCGGCCAAGCCGAGAACGGCAATGACGGAAATTGTCAGTATGATCATTTTGCGCACGGACCTCCCCTCCTCCCTATCTGCTAACAGGCAACCATTATAGCATGGGGGGAGGTCCGCGCCTACCGGTATTTTATGTTAACTAGACTGCAGGAGGGCGACGCCGGCGCTGGTGCCAAGCCGGGTGGCACCGGCGGCGATCATGAGTTCGGCCTGCTGGCGGGTGCGGATCCCGCCCGAAGCCTTTACACCGGCGCGTTCGCCGACAGCCGCCCGCATCAGGCGGACGTCGTCCTCCGTCGCCCCGCCGGGGCCGAAGCCGGTGGAGGTTTTAACGAAGCCGGCTCCGGCGGCAAGGGCGGCTTCGCAGGCGCGGCGCTTTTCGTCGTCGGTAAGGAAGGCTGTTTCGAGGATAACTTTGACTGTTTTCCCTTCGGCGGCGGCGACGACCTGGCCGATGTCGTCTTTGACCGCGTCCCAGTGACCGGACCTGGCGGCGGCGATGTTCATGACCATGTCGATTTCGTCGGCTCTGCGCTGAAGGGCTTCGCGCATTTCCAGCACTTTGACGGCGGTGTAGGTGGCGCCGAGGGGGAAGCCGACGACGGTGGCGACGTTTACGCCGCTGCCGGCGAGGATGTGGGCGGCGAGGTCGACGTAGACGGGGTTGACGCAGACAGCGGCGAAGCGGTGCTCGGCGGCCTCTTCGCAGAGTCTGGCAATGTCTTCGACGGTGGCGTCGGCTTTTAGCAGGGTGTGGTCGATGTATTTGGCAAGGTCCATTTTGCGTACCTCCTTTTCGGGGTTTTATTCGGCGGATAGCGGTGTTGTTCCTCCGGAAAAAAAATAACCCGTCCAGAGGACGGGTTACGGGTTATGCGTAGCGAGTAAAAAGCTCCAGATGTAAGGCGGTCTGAGGAGCAACGCCGCAGAGGGGCTTTTTACGACATTGCCCTATTACTGCTTCTCGATCTTGTCTTTGGGAGCGCCGCACTCGGCGCATTTCCCCGGCTTACAGCGCCCTTCCTTGGTGGCGCCGCAGACGCTGCATTTGAAAACTGCCATGTTGGTCACCTCCGTGTGTCAGTTGGCCGGCTTGCCCTGGCAGGTAGAGCAGTAGCCGTAGAAGTAGAATTGCTGGCCGGCGAGGCGGTAAGAGGTTTTGTCGGCGACCTGGCTGATGAAGGCTGCGATGTCGATCTCGTGGATGTCGTCGACTCTGCCGCACTGGAGGCAGCGGATATGGGGGTGCATGCTGATGTCCGCGTCGTAGCGGAAGCTGTCCTCCCCGGCGTTGAGCACCTGAATGAGACCTATTTCCTTGAGGATCTCCACTGTTTTATAGACGGTCGCCAAGCTCATTGTCGGATAATATGGCTGAAGCTGCTGAAAGATCATCTCGGCGCTGGGGTGGGCTTTGCTGTTGGCCAGAACTTTGTAGATGGCCAAGCGCTGGGGGGTGACTTTAAAGCCTTTCTCCCGCAGCTTTGCGGTTACCCTGTTTTCCACCGAAAACACCTACTTCCAAAGAATCAGGCTAACGAATAATCGTTATCCATTTATATTCATTTTTTATTTTACAGCAGGCAAAGAATCAAAGTCAAGTCCTAAACGAAAAATAGTCCCACGGTCCTAGGACCGCGGGACTATTGTACTACTGCATGCCCTGCTGCTGAGATTGGCCGCTGAACTTGCTCTGGGCTTTGGTGATGTCCTGCGGGGAGGCGTTTTTGACGCTGTAGTAGCCCTTTTGCTGCATGTAGTCGAAAAGCTGTTTTTCCTGGCTGTAGACTTCGCCGAGGACGGTCATGTAGTCCCGCCGCAGTTGTTCGCTGGTCGCTTCCTGAATATAGATGTTAAGCGAGGACGCCATGTGCTTGGCTTCGTTAAGGCAGACCTGCATGATGTCGCGGTCGGAAATCTGCGTGCTCTGGCCGCTCATCTGTCCCTGCTGGCTCTGCTGGTTCTGTCCCGACATTTGGACCATTGTGTTCACCCCTTTACTGAAGGTTTTGTCCCGAAGCGAGATGTTTACTGATGGTCTGGAAGTTCTGCTGGTCCCGCTGCGCCATTTGCTGGAGAAGCTGCTTGCCCTGACTGTCTTGAAGCTGGTTGGCGAAATAGTTGAGGGTTTTCGCGCAGGTCTGTTCCATTGTCAGGAAGTCTTCCAGTTGCATCAATTCTTTGGCCGTCAACACTTTCTTATTCCCCCCTTTCGCTTGTACCGGCATTAGCATGCGCCGGAGCGGGCGGGAATATGCGCCCGTTCCGGCGTAAATGCGCCCTGCCCGCAAACGTCCGGACTCCCGCTGGTTTCATGCTCGGCGCGGCTCGTTTCTCGCCCGCTTGCGCTCGGAGCTATTTTGCTTTAATATGAGACTAAAGTCCTACAAATACGGGACAATTCGACAATTCCCGACGGCTGCGCTTTCGATATATAATAATTGGTATAGTGGCATTTTCGCGTCAAGGAGGTGGGATGGAAATGCGGGTGGATGATGCCGGCGCCGGCATGGTGCTGACCCAGGATGTTGTCGACGAGCGCGGCAATTTGCTGCTGGAAAAGGGGATAACTCTTACAAGGACTTATATTGCCCGCCTTAAACGCCTTGGCGTCGAAAACATTTGCATTTTCGACCCATACGCCGAGTCGCTCAAGCAGGCTACGGTCGTCAGTCCGGCGCTTAGGACCGAGCTTAGGGAATGTTTCAGCACGCTGTTTCGGATGAAGTCCTGGGATATCCTCAATTTCAAGCCCCCGGCGGCTCATATGCACCGGATCGGTTCGGCAGTGGACAGTGTCATTGATGACGCCGCGGGACAGCTCGACCAAATCGTGAATGTCCAGGTGCGCGAGCCGAGCGCGGACGAGACGCAGCATGCCGTGAATGTTTGCCTGCTGGCCGTGGTGACTGGCCTGTATCTGAAATTCGAGCGCAGTATTTTGCGTGATCTCGCCTTCGGCGCCCTTTTCCACGATCTCGGCAAGTCGATGCTGCCAGCGGGTGATCAGGATAAGGCTTTTCTCCATACGATCTACGGCCGCGAGCTTCTTCTGCGCAGCAATGTCAGCGCCGCGGTAACCAGGATCGCCGCCGAGCACCACGAGGCTTTCGACGGCACGGGCCACCCCAAGGGTTTGGCGGCCAAGGATGTCCATCCATTGTCGCGGCTGGTCTGCATCGTCAATCACTTTGACAACGCGATCAGTGAGAACGAGCGGAGCGGCGAGTCGCGCCAGGAGATCATCGATGGGATGATGGCCGGCGGCAACCGTTTGTTCGATATGAATCTGCTGCGCGCTTTTCTCAATACGGCGGCCCTTTTCCCGGTCGGCAGCCTTGTACGTCTGAATACCGGCCGAACGGGTTACGTCGTGACCAACAGGGCTCATTTCCCCCTGCGGCCAGTGGTGCGGGTGATCGAGGACTACGGGCATACCGATATCGATCTTGTGCTCAAGCCCAATGTCGTCATCACCGAACTGATCGCCGGCTGACCGGCGTGGATCGTGCAAAGAAAGGCCCCGCTTCACGGGAAGCGGGGCTTGTCGTTTGCGGGTCCTGTTTTTTTGTCGCCTTTTTTAAGGAAGCTGAGCCTGCCGTTTGGCGCTTTCGTAAATTAGTTTCTTGGCGGCGATCAGGACGCCGACCAGCATCCAGAACGCCCAGTACATCATGACCAGCGGATAGCTGAGGGCAAAGGACGCCCCGGCAAAGATGAACAGGGGCTTCAGCACGAGGAACCAGGAAGCCATGCCTGTTCCGAGGGCGAATGTGAAGATGCACAGCGCCGCCAGACAAGGGCTGTTGCGCCGGATAGCCGCCTTGCCGCCGCGGTCGCCGACCAGCACCAGCAGGGCGATGACGATCATGGCCGCCAGGAAGGGTTTTACCACCTCGAAACCGCTGATAACGCTATTCCACACTGCTTGCACACCGCCACCCCCACGATATCGTACTACTTCTATATATTGAGCGGTCAGGCAAAATATGCTAAATATTTTTCCTCTTCGGCCAGGGTCCGCCGGCAGTGCGCCGCTAAGACGACACGGCGCAGCGGGAGGCCGGCCGCGGCGACGGCCGGACGGCCCGGAAAAAACGCGGCACCTGCATGGGTGCATTACAGGCGGCATTGCTGGGGCCTCGGGGGTGTATGCTATAATATATAGCGTAAAAGAATGTGATTTTGATAGGTTGGTGACAGAGTGCTTATTAACGAGATCCCTTTGGTTGTGGCCCGCGAGCTGGGCATACGGCCGGGCCAGGTGGAGGCGACCTCAAGGCTGCTGGACGAGGGCAATACCGTGCCCTTTATCGCCCGCTACCGCAAGGAGGCGACCGGCGAGCTGGACGAGGAGAAGATCCGCGCCGTGGAGGAGCGGGTGCAGTATCTGCGCAATTTCATCAAACGGCAGGAGGAAATTCTCGCGAGTATCGCCGAGCAGGGCAAGCTGACCCCCGAGCTGGAGGCGGCGATCAAGGCGGCCGGCAAGCTGCAGGAGCTGGAGGATCTCTATCTCCCTTTCCGGCCGAAGAAGCGCACAAGGGCCCAGATCGCCCGCGAACGGGGACTGGAGCCGCTGGCCGAGCTGATGCTCGCCCAGGAGCTTGCCGAGGGCGAGCCGCTGGCGGTCGCCGCGGAGTATGCGGACGCGGAGAAGGGGGTCGAGTCGGCCGAAGCGGCCCTGGCCGGGGCGCAGGATATCGTTGCCGAGGGTACGAGCGAGCGGGCCGATATCCGGGCGATGATCCGCAAGCAGTTGTGGACGGGGGGCGAGATTGCGACGGTCCTGGCCGTGCCCGAGGCCGAAGGACAGGAGTTTCTCAATTACCGCGAGTACCGCGAGCCGGTGCGGCGCATCCCGTCCCACAGGGTTCTGGCGGTCAACCGGGGCGAGCGCCGGGGGGTGCTGAAGGTTGAGCTGGCGACCGCCCATGACGCCAACATTGATATGATAGCGCGCGCGGTCGTAACCCGGCCGTCGATTTTCGCCGACCTGCTCCGCGCCGCGGTGGCGGACGGCTATAAGCGCCTGCTGTTCCCGGCGCTGGAGCGGGAGGTTCGCAATCAATTGACGGAGAACGCCGAGAAGCAGGCTATCCGCGTCTTCGGCCTCAATCTTCGCCAGTTGCTGCTGGCGGCGCCGCTGGCCGGCCATACGGTGATGGGCCTCGATCCCGGCTACCGCACGGGGTGCAAGATGGCGGTCATCAGCCCGACCGGGGCGGTGCTGGCGACGACGACGCTGTATATTACGGCGAGCGAGGGACAGCGCCGTCAGGCGGCGGAGACGGTCCTCGAGGCGATCAGGCGCCATGGGGTAAGCCTGGCGGCGATCGGCAACGGGACGGCTTCGTATGAAACGGAGGAGTTCGTGGCCGGGCTGATCGAAAACCACGGTCTGGCGATGCGTTATTTGATCGTGAACGAGGCGGGTGCGTCGGTTTATTCGGCGTCGAAGTTGGCGAAGGATGAGCTTCCCGGCCTGGATGTGTCGCTGCGGGGGGCGGTGTCGATCGCCCGCCGGGTGGAGGACCCGCTGGC
Source organism: Selenomonadales bacterium 4137-cl (assembly GCA_032334055.1). Taxonomy (NCBI): domain Bacteria; kingdom Bacillati; phylum Bacillota; class Negativicutes; family Acetonemataceae; genus Anaeroselena; species Anaeroselena agilis. Next base: position 3,266,483 of record JAUOZS010000001.1, read on the forward strand.
CGAGCTGGTGAAGATCGATCCGAAGTCGATCGGCGTCGGCCAGTATCAGCACGATGTCGACCAGAAGAAGCTCGGTGAGACGCTGACTAGCGTGGTGGAGTCGTGCGTGAACCATGTCGGCGTCGAGCTGAACACCGCGTCGGCGGAGTTGCTGACGTACGTGGCGGGGGTGAACGCGGCGGTGGCGAAGAATATCGTCGCCAGGCGCGACGAGAGCGGCCCGTTCACCGACCGGAAGCAGCTCCTGAAGGTGCCGCGGCTGGGGCAGGCGACCTTCACCCAGTGCGCCGGTTTTCTGCGGCTGACCGGCGGGGCCAACCCGCTGGACAATACGCCGGTGCACCCCGAGTCTTATCATCTGGCGGAGGCTATCCTCGCCAGACTGGGGTTTACGGTCGGCGATTTGGCCGACAAGGAGAAGCTGGCCAGGCTGCAGGAGACGTTGCCGAAGGCCCGGCCCGCCGAACTGGCCGCCGAGCTGGGGGCGGGCGAGCCTACCGTGCGGGACATCCTTGCGGCGCTTGCCAAACCGGGCCGCGACCCGCGCGAGGATCTGCCGCCGCCGCTGACCCGCAAGAATATCGTTAAGCTGTCCGATCTGGCGGTGGGTTCGGTGGTGAGGGGCACCGTCCACAATGTGACCGATTTCGGCGTGTTCGTCGATATCGGCGTGAAGACCAACGGGCTGGTCCACCGCTCGGAGCTTAGCGACAGGCCTTTCCGCCATCCGCTCGACGTGGTGGCGGTGGGCGATATCATCGATTGCCTCATCCTCGGCGTGGACGAAGGACGGGGGCGGATTTCGCTGAGTCTGAAAAAGGCGAAAGAAAAATAAATCAGGACTGCCGGAGGCTGTTCAGAAAGCTCCGGATACGCGTCCTGATAACGCCAGCTTTGTCGGCGCCGCCGACTGGCTGGCGTTCGTTTTTTGGAACAATGTACGGGGCGGCCTGCCCCTTGCGGGTACACCTCAGACGGATTTTATAAACAGCCTCTTTTTATAGTGCAAGAATTAACGGGATTATCACCGGCACCGCCGCGGTAAGCGCCAGACCGCTGACGAAGGCGATCAGGGCGGTGGGGGCGTCGGTGACTTTGGTGATGAGGGGCAGGGTGGAGTCCATGGTGGTGGCGCCGCCGGGGGCGATGGCCGGCAGTTTGCCGATGCGCAGGGCGAGAACGGGGATGAGCAGAAAGGCCATTAGTTCGCGGGCGATGTTGGCCAGGAAGGCGATGGCGCCGAGTTCGACGCTGTAGGTGGCGGCGATGAGGACGCCCGACAGGCTGTACCAGCCGAAGCCGGCCCCTACGGCCACCGCTTCTTTGACCGGCATGCCCAAAAGCGCGCCTGCCAGTCCGGCCCCGGCGAGGCTGCCGGCGGCGACGGCGAGCGGTACGAGGAGGAGCCGCGGCCCGGCGGCGACGGCCTGCCGCCAGGCGTCGCGATTGCCGCCGATGTCGATGCCGACAAGGAATACGAGGATGGCGAGGATGGCGTTGACGGCGGTGTCGAGGTGGGCGGCCGCGGCCGGCGGCAGCGCCGCCCAGCCGAGAAGAACGCCGCCGAGGACGGCGGCGGCGACATATAGGGCCATCAGCCATCCCTCCTTTCGGGAGCACCGGCTGTGAGGCGGATATGTCTGGCGACTATGTAGAGGGCGGCGACGCTGCCGGCGACGCTGAGGACGCTGATGACGAACGCCCGCCAGCCGAGCGGCCCGATGTTGGCCAGCAGTTCCCGGTTGGCGCCGATCTGGGCTCCGAGGGCGACGAGCATGATAAACAGGGTGGCGGTGATCAGGCGGCCGAGGGAGCCGAGGCGGGCGGCGGGCAGCAAGCGGCTGGCACCAAGGGCGATGCCGGCGGCGAGGGCGACGATTATCACCCCCATGGCGCTATTCCCGCATGGCGGCGAAGGTCGGGTCGCCATAAACCTTTGCCTGGATGGCAGCGGTGAGGTCATCGGCGCCGGCGCGGAGAAGCCGCAGTTGCCGGCGGAGTCCGTCGGCCACGGTTGTGTCCGTTAGGCCGGGCAGGTTGACGGCGACGTTGAGGAGCGCGCCCATGAGGCCGGCGTGGCATGAGAGGACGCCTACTGTTAGGTCGCTGACGGCGTGGGGGTTGACGGCGCCGAGCACCGCTTCGGCGGTTTGGAGGACGGCCAGGCAGGCGCGGGCGGTAAGGAGCGGCACTTCGGCGGCTTCCCGCATCGCCTCCTGGATGGCGGCCGCGCGGGCCTCCTGCTCGGCACGGGTTTTTTCCGGCAGGCCGTAGGCGGACATGACGGCGGTGAAGGCGGCCGCGTCACGGTCGACGAGCAGTTGGAGGTCGACGCGCAGACGGCTCAGTTCGGCCTCTCTTTCGGCGAGCAGGGCTTCGCGGGCGGCAAACTCTCTGCGGCCGCGGGTCAGGCTGATGGCCATTTCCACCAGGCTCGCGCCGAGGAGGCCGGACAGGGCGGCCGCGCTGCCGCCGCCGGGGGCAGGGTCTTGGGAAGCCAGTCTGGCGGTAAATTCGTTGACGGTGAGTGTGGTTAGCAAGGGTATCCCTCCCGGGGTTTTCGATCTGACGGGACATTGAGCCCCAGACAATATTTTACCAGAATCGTTTCATCAAATATACCGCGAAAAGGAAAGGGCCGGGCTTTCGCCCGGTCCGCCATATTCAAACCGCTTCGCCGTGTTTTTTCGGGAGCCGGGGTTCGACGATCTCGGTGTCGGCTCCGTGAACGCCGCACTCCGGGCACACCCAGGTCTGAACCCGGAGGAGTACTTCGCCGCCGGCAAAGTTGTATTTCAGGGTAGTGTACCGGCACGTTTTTTCCAGGTGTTCGCACCAGTTGGATTGCATTGCCACGCCTCCTTGTTAACAAATCATATTATCTGGTACTATTACTAATTATCATATTCGCTGTCGGCGTTTTTATACCTGCCGGAAGACGCAAAATTTTTCTGACAAATACCGCCATGGGTTTTCCGCCGGATTGCGGGGAAAAGGAAATCCCGCTCGAAAAGGCGAAGAATAATATACTGTTTTGTTTTAAGGAGAACGGCGATGGAGAAAAAGCTGCTTTTTGCCCTCGACATCGGCACCCGCAGCGTCGTCGGGCTGGTGGGCGAACAGACGGCCGCCGGCATCAAGGTGTTGTGCGCCGAGCGCCAGGAGCATACGACGCGAGCAATGCTGGACGGCCAGATCCACGACGTGCCCGAGGTGGCCAAGGTGCTGGCCAGGGTTACCGCCCGCCTCACCGATAAGGTCGGCGAGCTGAAGAAGGTGTCGGTGGCCGCGGCCGGACGGGCCCTCTGCACGCTCAGGGCCGGCGCGGAGATCGACTGTGGCGGGCGCGGCGCCCTGACGGGCGACGACGAACGGGCGCTGGAGCTGGCGGCTATTCAGACGGCGCAGCACCAACTGGCGACAACCAAGGCGGTGGCCGACCCGACGGGTTATTACTGCGTCGGCTACAGTGTCGTCCGTTTCACCCTCGACGGCACGGCGATGAAGTCGCTCGTGGGCCAGCGCGGCAAGAGCGCGGCCATCGAGGTGATCGCGACTTTCCTGCCGCGCCAGGTTATCGACTCGCTGCAGGCAGCCATCGAGACGGTGGGCCTGGAGATGGCCACGCTGACTCTCGAGCCGATCGCCGCCATCAATGTGCTTATTCCGCCGACGATGCGCCATCTCAATCTGACGCTCGTGGATGTGGGCGCCGGGACGTCCGACGTTGCCATCACCCGCGATGGCTCGGTTATCGGCTACGGCATGGTGCCGTTCGCCGGCGACGAGGTTACCGAGGCCGTTTCCCAGGCGTATCTGCTGGACTTCAAGGTGGCGGAGATGCTGAAGCGCAGGCTGGGCGACGCCCGCAAGAAGGTGCAGTTTACTGATGTGCTGGGTGTATCCCATAAGCTTGTGGCCCGGGAGATCGTCGAGCGCATTTCGCCGGTGGTTACTGATCTGGCTCAGGCTATAGCCGCCCAGATCCTTGCCCTGAACTCCGTTCCGCCCCAGGCGGTGCTGCTGGTCGGCGGCGGTTCGCTCACTCCGGGACTGCCGGAGTCGCTGGCGGCGGCCCTGGATATCGCGCCTTCCCGGGTGGCGATCCGCCGCCCGGACACGGTCGACAGCCTCCTCGACATTCCCGCCGAACTCGTCGCCCCCGACGGGGTTACACCTCTCGGCATCCTCAGGCTGGCCGGCGGCCGTTCGCTGACCTTTGTACAGGTGACTCTCAACGGTCAGCCTCTCCGCCTTTTCAATCTCGGCAAACTGACGGTCGCCGACGCGCTGCTGGTGGCCGGCATCGATGTGCGAAGCCTGCACGGGCGTCCGGGACTGGGGTTCACCGTCACCATCAACGGCCAGAAGCGTTTCCTGCCCGGCAGCATGGGCCAGCCGGGCTATATCCTGGTCAACGGCGCTGAGGCCTCCTTCGGCGACAGCCTCGCCGAGGGGGATATCGTGAAGGTGGAGAAGGGCAAGAACGGCAGCAGCCCCCGCCCCGCCGTCGGTGATTTATGCCCCGTTCCCGCCCCGTTCACCGTCATTATCGATAACGAGCTTATGACGGCGGGACCGCTGATCACCGTCAACGGCAAGGCGGCGACCGCCGAAACCAGTCTGGCGGACCGCGACCAGGTGGTCTGCCGCCAACCGGCGACGCTGGCCGAATTGCTGACCCTGGCGGGCCGCCCGACCGATTCGCGGGAGTACCGGTATATCGTGAACGGTGGCGAGCGAACGTTCGTACGTTCGCCGGAGTATATGGTGAACGGCGTGCGCTGCGGGCCGGCGGCACCGGTGAACGACAACGACATTATCGTTACGCTGACGGCCGCCTCCCCTACCCTGGCTGACCTTCTCGGGCTGGACGCGGAGGCGGAGGAGGCTTATATCGTGCTGTTCAACGGCGGCAATTGCCGGGTGCCGCTCCGCCGCTGGTCGATTACCGTGGCCGGCAAGCCGGCGACGCCGGCCGATGCTGTGCGGCCGGGGAGTTATATCGATTATTCGTGCTACGAGATCCAGCCGATGGTGAGCGACGTGCTGCTGGCCGCGGAGTTCGATCCCCGGTCGCTGCCTGCCGGCAGCCGGGTGGGGATTCTCGTCAACGGGGAGGCGGCCGAGTTCACGACGCCGGTGAAAAACGGCGACAAGGTTGACGTGGCGATCGGGAAGATAATATAAGAGGCGGGGGCTAATGGCCCCCGCCTTTGTTATTCCATATAGCTTTTGAGCCTTTCAGGCTTGAGGATGACCATTTTGTCGCCGACGAAGTCGACGATCTTATCCTTCCTGAGGGCGCTGAGGGTCCGGGTGACCGTTTCGCGGGTGGTGCCGACGAGGTTGGCGAGTTCCTGGCGGGACAGGTCGATGGTGATGACGATTACGCCTTTCTCGTCGCGGCGGCCGTGTTCGCTGCCGAGGCGAAGGAGCGTTTCGGCGGTGCGGGCCAGTACGTCGCCGAGGGCGAGGTTTTTGATTTTTTGCTGGGCGTAGAGGAGACGCTGGCTGAGAGCTTTGATGAGCTGGAGGGCGAGCTTGTTGTTTGCGAGGACGAGGCGTTCGAGGTCGCTGTTTTTAATGATGCCGACGCAGGCGTCTTCGGCGGCGACGGCGGTGGCCGGGTAAGGCTGGTTGTTGAAGAGCAGCACTTCGGCGAACAGGTCGCCGGGGGTGAGGATTTTGATGATATGTTCGCGCCCGTCGCCGGTGGCCTTGACGATTTTAACTTTGCCGCTTTTGACGTAGTAGAAGCCTTCTCCCCTGTCGCCCTCGAAAAAAATGACCGTTCCGCGACGGTACACTCTTTCGATGGTGTACTGGTGGATGGTCAGCAGCGCTTCGTCGGGGAGGTCGGCGAACACGGGGATCTTTCTGAGGTATTGCACGTCCTTCACGTTGTCACTCCCTGGCTACATACCGTATTTTACCGCCACTTCGGGCTTTAGGTAGGATTGGACGTTGTTGCGGCCGAGCTGCTTGGCGCGATACAAGGCGCGGTCGGCCTGTTCGAAGACGACCTGGCTGTTCATGCCCGGTTTTTTCACCGCCAGGCCGATGCTGACCGTAACCGGAATGCGGCCTTTGTCACCCTCGAATTGCCATTCGACGACTTTATTGCGGAGGCGCTCGGCGATTTTCAGCCCTACCTGGGCGGTTGTGCCGGGGAGGACGACGACGAATTCCTCGCCGCCGTATCGGAAGGCGAGATCGCCGCTACGCACGCTTGCTTTAATGATGTTGCCAAGGCTCACCAGCACGTTGTCGCCGATGAGGTGGCCGTGGGCGTCGTTGAGTTTTTTGAAATGATCGATGTCGATGACGAGGAGGACGTATTGGGAGAGGGTATCGATCCGCTCCTTGTAGGCGCGGTGGTTGTAGAGGCCGGTGAGGGCGTCGGTGAGGGCCATGCGGTAGTTGCGGTCGTTCTGCCTGATGAGTTCGAGCATCTGCTTGTCGTCGCTGGCTTGCCTGGTTATGAGGGCGTCGATGTAGATTGCGGCGTAGGTGACTACGGCGGCGCCGAGGAGATTGAAAATCATGCCGGTGACGGCGGCGGGCGTGAAGCCGGCGGTAACGGCGGCGGCGGCGCCAAGCTGGACGGCGGCGATGATGAGCGCGACCCGGACGGCTCGCCGGCGGCCGACTCTGAGGGCCATCCTGAGGAGCAGCAGGTGGTAAAGGATATCGCTGTAGCCGGCCTGGGCGAGGGTGAGGCCGGCGCATAGGGCGACGCTGAGGAAGAGCTCGCCGACGCCGGGAGGCGCTTTGCGCCGGCAGAGGCTGAAGCTGTATAAAGTGTACGCTAACGCCAGACCGACCGCGAATTGCCATGCGGCGGTCTGAAGATACCAGGCGGTCAAGCCGCTGAAAGCAGCGAAGACGATGCTCGCCCGACGCGCCAGTATTTGGATGGATTCTGCGCTGCCGGCGATGCCGGCGGCCCTGTCGTCGTACATCGGCACACCATCCTGTGACAGGTTCTCTAAATTTATATCGTGAGACAACAGCCGGCGGTTAAGTCTCATTTGTGTATAATTCCCGGCAAAAAGGGAAAATCCTACTAAATATTGTGCTATTTTGGAAATAATCCATAAATATGATGCTCCGGTCCTACATTCTCGGGATAACGGTGAAGGCAAAGGCCCCGGCGTGTGCGCCAGGGCCTTTCTGGTGTTCTACGGCTAGCCTTTGAGTTTATATAGGCTGCGATTCTTGTAGCGTGTGTGCAGCAGATGGTGGGATGTTTCGCTGAGCGGATGGCGGAGGAATTCTTCGTAGAGTTTGGCGATGGCGGGATTGTGATGGGATTTGCGGATAGCCAGGCCGGCGTCGACTCGGTAGGCGGCTTCGATCCGCTGCCGGCGGACGGCGTTGGTGGTGCCGTAGGGCTGGCCGCCGCCGCCGATGCAACCGCCGGGACAGCACATGATTTCGATGAAGGTGTAGTCGGCCTGACCGGCGCGGAGGAGGTCCATGATGCGGCGGGCGTTGCCGAGACCGTGGGCGACGGCGACTTTCACGGAGGTGCCGGCAAGGTCGACGGTCGCCTCCTTGATGCCTTCAAGGCCGCGGACGGCGGTGAATTCGACGTCGGCAAGCTCCTGCCCGGTGACGACTTCGTAGACGGTGCGCAAGGCGGCTTCCATGACACCGCCGGTAACGCCGAAGATGGCGGCCGCGCCGGTGGAGATGCCGAGGGGGTCGTCGAAGGCGTCGTCCTCGAGAGTGGCGAAGTCGACCCCGGCTTGTTTGAGGATCCGCCCCAATTCCCGGGTGGTGAGGACGGCGTCGACGTCCTGGTGGCCGCTGGCATTCATCTCCGGCCGCTGGCTTTCGAATTTTTTGGCGGTGCAGGGCATTATCGACACGACAAAGATGTCGGCCGGGTCGATGCCGGATTTCTGGGAGTAGTAGCTTTTGGCGAGAGCGCCGAACATCTGCTGCGGCGATTTGCAAGTAGAGACATGGGGCAACAGCTCGGGGTAGTTGTGTTCGATGTATTTGACCCACCCCGGGCTGCAGGAGGTCATGAGCGGCAGGGCGCCGCCCGTTTTGAGGCGGTGCAGGAGTTCGTGGCCCTCCTCCATGATGGTGAGGTCGGCGGTGAAGTCGGTGTCAAAGACGCGGTCAAAGCCAAGCTTGCGCAGCGCGGACACGAGGCGGCCGGTGGCGATCGTCCCCGGCGGCTGGCCGAATTCTTCGGCAATCGATACCCGCACCGCCGGCGCGACCTGAACGACGACATGCTTGCCGGGGTCGTCGAGGGCGGCCCATACGCTGGCGATGTCGTCTTTTTCATGGATGGCGCCGACCGGACAGACGGCGGCGCACTGGCCGCACAGGACGCAGGCTACGTCGCTGAGGTATTTGCCGTATTCGGGAGCCACCTGGACGTCTACGCTGCGGAAGTGGCTGTAGAGGACGCCGGTTTCCTGGACATGGTGGCATACTTCGGCGCAGCGGCCGCATTTGATGCATTTGTTGGGGTTGCGGACGAGCGAAGGGGTGGAGGTGTCGAGCGGCAGCGCATCGGTGACCATTTCGCCTTTGACCTCAAGCATGCCGTAGTCGGCCGCGAGGCGGCGGAGTTCGCAGTTGCCGTTGCGGATGCAGGTAAGGCACTCCTGGGGATGGTTGGCGAAAATGAGTTCGAGGATGGTCTGGACGGTTTCGCGGATGCGGGGCGAATTGGTCTTCACTTTCATGCCGGCGGCGACGGTGGTGGCGCAGGAAGCGGCAAGGTTTTTCTGGCCCTCGACTTCAACTACGCAAACTCGGCAATTGGCTTTTACCCGCTGGTCGGGATGGTGGCAGAGGGTGGGGATTTTTACGCCGTGCAGACGGGCCGCCTCAAGGATGGTGATCCCGGCGGGGACGGTGACTTCACGGCCGTTGAGGTTGAAGTTAACTGTGGTCGTCACGCTGTCGCCTCCTTCGGCGCGGCCTGGTTTTGGTCGCGGCACATCGCTTCGTAGTCGTCGCGGAAGTATTTGAGCGAGGAGATGAGGCTGTTGCCCGCTGCCTGCCCTAGGCCGCAGAAGGCGGCGTTCTGCATCGTGCGGGTGTAACGTTCGAGGTTGTCGATGTCGGCGAGGACGGCTTCCCCCGCCAGCGTTTTGTGGATGATCCGCCCCGCCTGGCGCAGGCCTTCGCGGCAGGGAGTGCATTTGCCGCAGCTTTCGTGGAGGAAGAAGTCGATCCTGTTGCGGACGTTTTCGAGGACGGAGCGACTGTCGTCCATCACGAACACCGCCCCGGAGCCGATGGTGATGCCGCGCTGGCCGCAGGCATCGTATTCCAGGGGGCAGTCGAGCTCCCACGGGGGCACGACGACGCCGGAGGCGCCGCCGATGTTGACGGCTTTGAGCCGCCCCTGCTTAAGTCCGCCGCCGTAGTCGTAGATGATTTCCCGAAAGGTGGTGCCGAAGGGCACTTCGTAGAGGCCTCGGCGAACGACGTCGCCCGACAGGGAGATGAGTTTGGTGCCGTGGCTGTCGGCGGTGCCGAGGGCGCGGTACCAGGCGGAGCCGCGGTCGACGATGGGCGGGATGTTGGCAAGGGTTTCGACGTTGTTGATGAGGGTGGGTTTGCCCCACAGCCCGCATTGTGTCGGGTAGGGCGGCTTAAGACGGGGGCGGCCTTTCTTGCCCTCGATGGAGGACAGCAGCGCGGTTTCCTCGCCGCATAGGTAGCTGCCGGCGCCGGAGAAGATTTCGATGTCGAACGAAAAGCCGCTGCCGAGGATGTCGGCGCCCAGCAGGCCGGCCGCCCGCGCGGCGGCGATGGCGCGGCGCATGGTTTCCTGAGCCTCGGGGTATTCGTGGCGGATATAGATGAAGCCCTGGGCGGCGCCGACGGCGTAGGCGGCGATGGCCATGCCTTCGAGAAGCTGGAAGGGGATGTGGGTCATGATGAAACGGTCCTTGAAGGTGCCGGGCTCGCCTTCGTCGGCGTTGCAGATGACGTAACGGACTCCGGGCGGGTTGTCCCGGACCATCTGTAATTTGGCGGCGGTGGGGAACGCGGCGCCGCCGCGGCCGCGGAGCCCGGCGGCGCCGATCTCGCCGATGACCGCCTCCGGGCTGCCGGAAAGAGCGTTGGCGAGCGCCTGGTAGCCGCCGAAGTCGCGGTAGTGCATAAGGGTGGGAAAGTCGCGGAACAGGCCGAGGCGGAAGACGGAGTTCGCGCTGTCATGCGGTGTGCTCAATGGTATCCTCCTCCCCGTAACTGCGGATGATCGCGACGGCCGCTTCGGGCGTCAGGTCGCCGTACAGCCGGTTGTCGATTTTGATGGCCGGCGACATGTAGCAGGCCCCCAGGCAGCTTACGCCTTCAAGGGTAAAGCGGCCGTCGGCGGTGGTACCGCCCAGGGAGACACCCAGTTCCTGTTCGAGGGCGATGAGGACGGCCTGTTTGCCGGCGTTTTCGCATGGGGCGTTGATGCAGACGCGTACTATGTGGCGACCCCGCGGCTTGAGCGATATGACGCTGTAAAAGGAGGCCGTCGAGTATACGCGGCTGCGGGATACGCCGAGGAGATGGGCAATTTCGTTGACCGCCTCTTCGCTGACATAGTTTTCCGGGCTGGAATCCTGGACAGCGAGCAGCACCTGCAGCAGGGCGGCCTGGCCGGACGATGACGCGGTCACGATTTCTCTGACGGCTTGTAACGAGGTGGACATAATCTCTCCCCCATTCGATTTTTAGTGTTGCGCACGAATGATAGTTTGTAATTTAATTTTAATTAAATAAAGTCATAATGTCAATAAAGTTATTTATAGAACGTTATATCTTTCACTTAATCAACATTAGTATGTTATTGTTGTCACTTTCCTAACTTGTTTATGTGATAGACTTATCTTTCACATACTTTTGATTTATGTAAATTAAAGGCACGCGAGAGAGGCAACGGAAAAGCAAGTGCGTGACGAGACGAACGCGGTCGAAATGTTCTGCCCGTGCCGGGCTTAAAGCCGCTCCCGATTGCCTGCCGGCAGCCTCGCATGCGAAAAGGCCTCCTGATCGCGCTCGGCGACAGGAGGCCTTGTTATGCTTCACTTCCGGGTTGGGGCGCAAGCCGGCGGTTTCCCGTTATTTCGTCAGCAGGTAGACATTGGATACCGAGCCGACGCCGGGCCCGTAGTGCAGGGCGTATATTTTCACATAGACGGTGGTGTTCTGGGGAAGATAGGGGGCAAAATCGATGCTGCCGGGCGAATGATAGACCCCCCGCGGCCCGACCTTCTCGACAAAGCGCCCCTCGTATTTTATCCGGTCATTGCCGCCGCCGACAACCAGTCGCCGGACGGAATACCCGGACTGGAATTCGATAAACAGGAAGCCTGACACGCGCCAGTCCGCGGTACCTTCCGCATTGCCGGCAAGAAGCAGTTTTTGGCCCGGCTGCACGACTACTTCGCCTCTGAAGCCCGGGGTGATGTAACAGGGAACTTTATCGAAGATGGTATCGACCTCGAAGCGGCGCGCTTTTTCGTTGCCGGACATCGGCAGGCTCGCGGCGGAAAACACGTTTATGCTTGTAGTCGGATAGGCGGGCTGCGGGGGGTAATAGGGCGCGGGCGTGACGGCAGGCTGGGCGCCTTGGACAGGGCGCTCGGCGAACCATCCTAATTGCTGGTTCCCCGGCAGCGAGAGCAGCCCGGCCATGGCGGTGTTTTTTGTGCCTCCCTGAAATATGTAGCCCGTGTAACTCTGCGATACTCCGGCCAGGTCGACGGAAAACTCTATCCTGCCGTCGGGGCTGATCTTACCTGTCATCTGCGTATCGGACGATTGTTGGTTGAGCGGATGCAAGACTCCTTCAAGCTGATCGCCTTTTTCGAGCAGGACCATTTTGTACGTCCAGCCGTTAGCGTTCAGTTTCCACTCGCCGGACAGCCCGAAGGGAGAGGCGTTGGCCTGACCTGACAAGGATAACACGACCGCCGCGACGCACAGTATTCTCAAGAACCGCAAAATTATCCCCCTTTTCTTACCGTTGTTTACTTAATTATACCATTATTCGACATGCGGCGGAACGCTTTCCGGCCGTCCGGGCGGCAAATCGTTCTCGTTCCTGCAAAAAAACCACCCCTTAAGGCTGTTTCGCCTTAAGGGGTGATTGGAGCAAGCCAGTATCCGGATTACCCTAACGCTTTGGCTTTGCGGTCAATGGTGGCCGGCGTGCTGGTCACCAGGCTGACGACGGTGAAGACGATGAAGTTGCAGACCAGGGCGACAAAGCCGGCGTTGAGATGCAGCCCGGCGATGGCGAACGGATCCAGCTTGTTGAGAACAAGATAGAAGACGAGGAACTCGCCGACGATGAGGCCGCTGTAGGCGCCGATTTTGGTAGCCCGCTTCCAGAAGAGACCGAGGACGATCATCGGGAAGAACTGGGTGACGCCGGAGTAGCCGGTGAGGAGCAGGTTGACGAGCATGCTGGGGGCGTAGATGGCCAGGGCAAGCGCGACGGCGGTGAGGATGAGAACCAGCGCCTTCGCCAGTTTGGCCTGGGTTTCGTGGCTGGAGCCCTGACCGATCGTACGGCCGTAGACGTTACGGGTGAACAGCATGGAGGTGGAGAGGATGAGGTCGGCGGCCGGGATCATGCAGGCCAGCGCGCCGGCGCCGCCCACCAGGCCGAGGGCCCAGCCGGGGAAGACCTTCTGGACGATGGTCATGAAGGCCATGTCGGGCACCTTGAGGGCCGGGGTGAGGACCAGGAGGGCGGTGAAGCCGATGAGCATCGGGAAGATGAGGCAGATCTGGTAGAGCGGCAGATAGATGGCGTTGTGGCGCAGCACGTCCGGGTTTTTGGCGCTGAAGCTGTTGGCCGAGAAGTGGGGCCACATGTAGAAGCCGAGACTGGTGAGGACGAGGGTGGACATCGCCCAGCTTACGTCGAGGGTCTTGGTACCGCCCGGCAGGGCCAGGAAGCCCGGTTTGGCGGCGTCCAGGGCCTCGAACATGCCGCCGACGCTGCCGAAGAAATGGATGGGCAGCCAGAGGCCGAAGAAGACGACGGCGACGATCATGACGACGTCTTTGATTACGGCGGTGGAGGCAACGCCTTTCAGGCCGCTGAGGTACACGAAGGCGGCGACCATGGTGAAGGCGATGAGCATGGCCGGCACGCGCGGGATAAGGCCGTAGGAGCAGGTTTCGATGATGAGGCCGAGGCCGGTGAGCTGGAGCTGCAGGTACGGCAGCAGGAAGGCCACGCCGACGACGGCGGTGAGGACGCCGAGCCATTTGCTGTCATACATGTGCTCGACGAGGTCGGGCTGGGTCATGAGGCCGTGTTTGCGGCCGATGGGGGAGATGGCGGGCAGGACGTAGTAGCCTACGATGTACGCCAGGGCGCCGTAGCCGAGAATGTAGAAGGTGGGGCCGCCGCGGGCGTATGCCCAGCCGCTGCCGCCGAGGAAGGCGAAGGCGGTGTAGATTTCGCCGGCGAGGATGAACCAGTTGAGCCAGCGTCCGAAGCTGCGGCCGCCGACCGCCCACTCCTCGAGGCTCATTTTTTTGTTCATGCCCGGGATCATACCGACGATGGTGGTACCGATTACGAACGCAAATATTATGGCAAGGGCCATTGTTTCATTGGACATAGTTTTCGTTACCTCCTTTCAGCCTAGGAATCCTGGCCGTTTTTCGAATCCATTCTGTAAAGGATGCTCAGACAAATGAACGCGATCGGGATGGTGCAGCACAGCCAGAAGGCCAAGAAGGGCAGGCCGAAAACTATCGGCTTGACTGTGTTGACGAAAGGAAGCATGCCAATCGTCCAGACAAAGGGGATGAGGGTCAGGATGACTTTTACCGGATTCATTTTTTCACCTCCGCTTAAAATTTTTATTTAAGGTAGGGGCACCTTATGCTCAAGCACGCCGTTGTGCGTTGATTTCCGCCGTTTTTACCGGGCGAGCAGCTTGAGGACCGCCCGAACCATCGTTTCGGCGCCGTAACCGAGGGCGTCTTCGTCGATATCGAATTTGGGGTGATGGTGGGGGTGGATGCAGCCTTTGGCCGGGTTGCCGGCGCCGACGAGGAAGAAGGAGCCGGGGGCTTTGTGCTGGTAGTAGGAGAAGTCTTCGCCGACCATGAGCGGCTTGACGTCCTGGACTTCTACGCCGGCCACCTCGCACCCGGCCTCGGCGATCACCGTGGTGACCTTGGGGCTGTTGACCACCGGCGGGTAACCGAAGATGGGGTCGATGACGTAGCTGGCGCCCGACGCGGCGCAGATGCCGCGGCAGTAGGCCTCCATCTGGCCGAAGACGGCGTCGCGCACGCTCTGGTCGAAGGAGCGGACGGTGCCTTTGAGGACGGCGGTGTCGGGGATGATGTTGAATACTTCGCCGGCTTTAAACATGCCGATGGTGAGGACGGCCTGCTCGCGGGGGTCGACGTTGGCGCCGGTGATGGTGCGGAGGGCTAATACCAGTTGGGAGGCCACGAGGATGGAGTCGACCGTCTGGTGGGGCATTGAGCCGTGGCCGCCTTTGCCCTGGATGGTGATGGTGAATTCGTCGGGGGAGGCCATGAGCGCCCCGTTGGTGACGCCGATGGCGCCGACCGGCAGGGGCTGCCAGAGGTGGGCGCCGACGACAGCGTCGACGCCGTCCATGGCGCCGGCCGCGATCATGATTTCGGCGCCGCCGGGAAAACGCTCCTCGCTGGGCTGGAAGATGAGGCGTACGTTGCCGGGCAGTTCACCCGCCATGGCGGCGAAGGTTTTGGCCGCGCCGAGCAGCATCGCGGCGTGGCCGTCATGGCCGCAGGCGTGGCAGATTCCTTTGTTGAGGGAGCGGTATGGCTGCTCGATTTCGTCGGTGATGGGGAGGGCGTCGATGTCCGCTCTCATGGCGACGGTCTTGCCGCCGGGCGCGCCGGGGATGTCGGCTATGACTCCCGTGCCGCCGGCTGCCCGGGCTTTGACGCCCATCGCCGCGAGCTCGGCGAGAATTTTTTTCTGGGTTTCGTGTTCCTCTCCGCCTACTTCCGGGTGCATCCGGAAGTGCCGCCGCATGGCGACGACGTAGTCGCGGTTGGCCGCGACTTTCTCTGCGATGTTCAAGGGAAAAGCACCTGCCTCTTCGAAGACTGTTTTCCGTTGCTGACTTTCCGTGCGCAGACAATAGTGCGCTAAAGATGTAACTATTTTAACACAAAAAGGGAGTCGCCGGCACTACTAGAATACCTGATAACTCCCCAATTTTCCATGTATACACAAAAATACCGATAATTTTGACGGTAATTATTTGTTTTTCAGGTAGTCGGCCACTTTCGCGAACGCGGCGGCGCTGGCGGCGATGGTGACGGCGATGTCGTCGTCGCTGTGGGCCGAGGACATGAAGGCGGCCTCGAACTGGGAGGGGGCGAGGTAGACGCCCTGGGCGAGCATGGCGTGGAAATAGGTGTTGAAGGCGCCGACGTCGGAGCGTTTGGCGCTGTCGTAGTCGTATACCGGTTCGGCGGTGAAGAATAGGCCGAACATCGACCCGATCTGGTGATGCTGCAGCTCGAAGCCGAATTTCTCGGCCTGAGCCTTGACGCCGGCGCACAGGACGGCCGTCTTTTCGCTCAGCCGGTCGTAGTAGCCGGGGACGCCGATGGCCTTAAGGGTGGTGATGCCGGCCGTCATGGCGAGCGGGTTGCCGCTGAGGGTGCCGGCCTGGTAGACGGGGCCGGCCGGGGCGATGTACTCCATGATGTCGCGCCGGCCGCCGTAGGCGCCGACTGGCAGGCCGCCGCCGATGACTTTGCCGAGGCAGGTGAGGTCGGGGGTGATGCCGAAGGCCGCCTGGGCGCCGCCGTAGGCGACGCGGAAGCCGGACATGACTTCGTCGAAGATGAGCAGGCTTTCGTATTTGGCGGTAAGGTCGCGCACCGCCTGCAGGTAGCCGTCGCGGGGCAGGACGAGGCCCATGTTGCCGGGCACGGGCTCGATGATGACGGCGGCGATGTCCTCGCCGTGGCGGTGGAAGATGTCGGCGAGGCCGGCGATGTCGTTGTAGGCGGCGGTGAGGGTGGTGGCGGCGATGCCTTCGGGCACGCCGGGGCTGTCGGGGATGCCGAGGGTGGTGGCGCCCGAGCCGGCCTTGACTAGCAGGCTGTCGTGGTGGCCGTGGTAGCAGCCGGCGAATTTAACGATTTTGCTGCGTCCGGTGAAGGCGCGGGCAAGGCGGAGGACGCTCATGGTGGCCTCGGTGCCGGAGTTGACGAACCTGACGAGGTCGATGGAGGGGACGGCCGCCTTGACGAGTTCGGCGAGTTCGGTTTCGAGGAGGGTGGGCGCGCCATAGCTGGTGCCGCGGCCTACGGCCTCGCGGAGGGCCTCGGTGACCGCCGGGTGGGCGTGGCCGAGGATCATCGGCCCCCAGGAGCCGACATAGTCGATGTATTGGTTGCCGTCGATGTCGTGGAGGCGACTGCCCTGTGCGGCGGCGATGAAGGGCGGGGTGCCGCCGACGCCGCGGAAGGAGCGGACGGGGCTGTTGACGCCGCCGGGGATGTGCTGTTTGGCTGCTGAGAAGGCGGCGGCGGATTTATCCAGGGTGAAGGCCATCGGTTTTCCCTCCTTGTTAGCCGTTGAGCCACCGGACGGCGTCCGGGGCGTGGTAGGTGATGATGATGTCGGCGCCGGCCCGCTTGAAGCTTGTGAGTGTTTCGAGGACGATGCGCTTTTCCTCGATCCAGCCTTGGGCTGCAGCTGCCTTGACCATCGCGTATTCGCCGCTGACGTTGTAGGTGGCGACCGGCAGGAGGAAGCTGTCTTTGACCTGGCGGACGAGGTCCAGGTAAGCCAGGGCCGGCTTGACCATGACGATGTCGGCGCCTTCCTCGATGTCGAGTTCGACCTCTTTGAGGGCTTCGCGGGCGTTGGCGGGGTCCATCTGGTAGCTGCGGCGGTCGCCGAACTGGGGCGCGGACTGGGCGGCGTCGCGGAAGGGGCCGTAGTAGGCGGAGGCGTATTTGGCGGCGTAGGACATGATGCTGACGTTGTCGTAGCCGTTGTCGTCAAGGGCGAAGCGGATGGCGGCCACCCGCCCGTCCATCATGTCGGAGGGGGCGACCATGTCGGCGCCGGCGACAGCGTGGCTGAGGGCGGTTTTGGCGAGCAGCCCGAGGGTGGCGTCGTTGTCGACGTCGTCGCCTTTGATGAGGCCGCAGTGGCCGTGGCTGGTGTATTCGCACATGCAGACGTCGCTGATGACTGCCAGGCCGGGGACGGCGTCCTTGATGCGGGCGATGGCCCGCTGCACCGGGGCATTGGCGTCCCAGGCGCTCGAACCCTGCTCGTCTTTGTATTCCGGCAGGCCGAAGACGAGCACGGCTGGGATGCCGAGGCCGCGGGCCATTTTCGCCTCTTCGACCGCCATGTCGGCCGAGAGGTGATGGATGCCGGGCATGGAGGGTATCTCGCTCCGGACCCTTTCACCGGGGACGACGAACAGGGGATAGACGAAGTCGGCGGGGGTGAGAACTGTTTCCCGCACCAGGGCGCGGATGGGTTCGCTGGCCCGCAGGCGGCGCGGGCGGATGTAGGGTTTTGTCATTCTTAACCCTCCTTGTATAGGTTGCCGATGGCTTCGACGAGGCCGGCGACGGTGAATTCGTCGGCGACGATGTCAGGCTTTATCCCTTTTTCAATACAGGTGGAAGCTGTGATCGGGCCGATGCAGGCCACTTTGGCTTTGGCGATCAGGGCCAGGCCGCCCGCCCCCAGCAGGTCGAGCAGGTTGGTGACGGTGGAGGAACTGGTGAAGGTGATCAGGTCGATGGCGCCGGCTGTCAGCCTTGCGGCGAGGTCAGCCCCGTCGCCGCCGCCGTTGACGGTGCGGTAGGCGGTGACGACGTCGACGGCTGCGCCCATTGCGCGCAGCTTTTCGGGGAGGAGGTCGCGGGCGACTTCAGCCCGCGGGATGAGGACTTTCATCCCCGGTTTGACGAGGTCTTCGAGAGCGGCGACGATGCCTTCGGCGCGGAATTCGGCCGGGACGACGTCGGCGAGGATGCCCTGGCGGCGGAGTCTGTCGGCGGTGGCGACGCCGATGGCGGCAATTTTGCGGCCGCCGAGGGCGCGGGCGTCGCGGCCGGCGGCGTGCAGCCGGGCGAAGAAGTGGTCGACGCCGTTGGCGCTGGTGAAGATGAGCCAGTCGTAGGCGGCGAGGCTGCCGACGGCGGCGTCGAGGGCGTCGTAGCTTTCGGGGGGGACAATTTTTATCGCCGGCGCTTCGATGCATTCCGCGCCCAGTTCTTCGAGGGCGGCGGTGAGGACGCTGGCCTGCTCGCGGGCCCGGGTGACGAGCACCTTTTTGCCGAACAGCGGTCTTTTATCGAACCAGGCAAGCTTGTCGCGCAAGGTCGCGACTTCGCCGACGAGGAAGATGGCCGGGGGTTTGAGGCCGGTGGCGGCAACATCGGCGGCCGCCTTGCCGACGGTGGTGACGAGCACTTCCTGCTCGGGCTTGGTGCCCCAGCGGATGACGGCCGCGGGGGTGGCCGGGGAACGGCCGTGCTCGATGAGTTTGGCGGTGATATGGGGGAGGTTCTCGATTCCCATGAGGAAGACGAGGGTGTCGGCGCCGTGGGCGAGTTTGTCCCAGCGGAGGGAGGACTCGGTCTTGGCGGGGTCTTCGTGGCCGGTGATGACGGCGAAGGAGGTGGCAATGCCGCGATGGGTGACGGGGATGCCGGCGTAGGCGGGAACGGCGATCGCCGAGGTGACGCCGGGCACGATTTCGAATGGGATGCCGGCGGCGACGAGTTCGAGGGCCTCTTCCCCGCCCCGGCCGAAGACGAACGGGTCGCCGCCCTTGAGGCGGACGACGGTTTTGCCCTCGGCGGCCTTGGCGACGAGCAGGGCGTTGATGCCTTCCTGGCTGAGGGTATGGTCGCTGGATGCCTTGCCGACATAGATTAGTTCCGCGTCGGGGCGGGCATGGGCGAGCAGCCGGTCGTCGGCCAGGCGGTCGTAGACGAGGCAGTCGGCCTTGGCGATGCATTCCTGGCCTTTGACACTGATGAGTTTATAATCCCCGGGGCCGGCGCCCACGAGGTATACCATGCCTTTATTCATTCTTTTCCTCCTTGCCGTAGCCCACCAGGCCGGCGAGTATGTCGCGGCCGCCGGCCGCGTACATGCGGCGGGCCAAAGAGCGGCCGAGGGCTTCGGCATCCGCCGGCGGGCCGCTGATGGCGTCCGCCAGTCTGGTTTTGCCGTCGCCGGACAGGATAACGGCGTCGAGCACCAGCCCGGCACGTTCGATGCGGCCGAATACGCCGATGGGCACCTGGCAGCCGCCCTCCACCTCGTTCAGAAAGGCCCGTTCGGCGGCGGCGGCGGCGGCCGTTTCCCGGTGATGGAGGAAGGCGAGCATTTCGAGAACCCGGGTGTCGCCTTCGCGGACCTCGATGGCCAGCGCCCCCTGCCCCACCGCCGGCAGGCATATTTCCCGCGGCAGTATCTGAGTGATGCGGTCGTCCCAGCCCAGGCGTCTGAGGCCGGCAACGGCCAGAACGATGGCGTCGAGCTGCTGGCTGGCGAGTTTAGCCAATCGGGTATCGAGGTTGCCGCGCAGGTCGGTGATGACGAGGTCGGGCCGGTAGGCCAGGAGCTGGGCTTTGCGCCTGAGGCTGGAGGTGCCGACCCGCGCGCCGCGCGGCAGGTTGTCGATGGTCTGGTATTGGGGGCTGACGAGGGCGTCGCCGGGGTCGACCCGCTCGGTGACGGCGCCAAGGACGAGTCCGGGTGGCAGTTCGGTGGGCATGTCCTTGAGACTGTGGACGGCGAGGTCGATGCCGCCGGTGAGGAGCTCTTTTTCCAGTTCCTTGGTGAACAGGCCCTTGCCGCCGATTTTGGCCAGCGGTACGTCGAGGATTTTGTCACCGGTGGTGAGGATATGCTTGAGGGTTACTTCGCAGCCGGGGTGGCGCTCGCTTATGCGGCCGGCGATGTGGTTCGCCTGCCAGAGAGCGAGTTTACTGCCGCGGGTGCCTACGACAAGTTTCGAGGTCACGGCGTCCTTCCTCTCCTGCTTCTTCGAGTTTAAAAAGGGTGCGCAGCGCTTCCAGGTAGTAGTGCTCCCGGCCGGTGCCCGCCGCCTCGGTGATGTTTAGGATGGGATCGCGGAGGATTTTGCGCAGCAGCATCTTGGACATGTTTTCGATGACCCGGCGCTCTTCGGGGGCGGCGTCGGGCAGTTTGGCGAGGGCCCGCTTGAGCACCCGCTGACGGATGTTCTCGGCTTTGTCCTTGAGCCCCGCAAGGGTGGGCCGGAAGGCGAGGTAGCGGAATTTGGCCAGCACCTCGGCAACCGCTTCTTCGATGATGATCTCGGCGGCCTGGGCTTCCTGGACTCTTTCGCGCATGTTGGATTCGACGACCGCCTCGAGGGCGTCGATGTTATAGAGGCTGGCGCCGGCGATGGCCGCGACCTCGGGCTCGACGTCGCGGGGGACGGCGATGTCGATGAAGATGATCGGCCGGCCGCCGCGCTTGGGCATGAGGTGGGCGACGTCCCAGGCGCGGATTATGTAGTGGGGCGCGCCGGTGGAGGTGATTACGATGTCGGCGTCGACGGCCGATTTCATGAAGTCCTCAAAGGGGACGGCCACGCCGCGGAATTTTTCCGCGAGGGCCACGGCCCGGTCAAAGTTGCGGTTTGATACGAACACCGTCCTGACGCCGTTGTCGACGAGGTGGCGGGCGGTGAGTTCGCTCATTTCGCCGGCGCCGAGCAGGAGGATGTTGGAGTGGGACAGGTCGCCGAAAACTTTCTTGGCCAGCTCTACGGCGGCATAGCTGACGGATACGGCGTTGTAGGCGATGCGCGTCCTGGTCCGCACCTTTTTGCCGGCGGCGATGGCCCGGTGGAAAAGGGTGTTGAGGACGGTACCGGTGGTGCCGCTGTCGCGGGCGATGGAGTAGGCCTTTTTCACCTGGCTGAGGATCTGGCCTTCGCCGACGACAAGGGAGTCGAGGCTGGCCGCGACCCTGAGAAGGTGGCGGACGCATTCCTCTTCCTGGTAGTAGAAGAGGTAGTCGGCGACGTCGAAGCGGCCGCCCGTCATGCTGGCCAGATATTCCTCCAGCACCGGCAGGGCGTCGTCGGCGTCGTCGAGGACGGCGTACATTTCGGTGCGATTGCAGGTGGACAGGATGGCGCATTCGAAAATTTCTTCGTATTCGTTGAGATGCCTCAGTCCGTGGCGGATCTGGTCCTCGGACAGGGAAAAGCATTCACGGATTTCTACCGGGGCGGTTTTATGATTGAGTCCCAAAACGACTAACTGCATCGATTATCTTCTCCTCCGCCTCTCGCTCTTTGCCGGCGCGCAGCAGGGCGAGAATTTCCCCGTCCAGAGCTTCGCGCCAGAATTCCCCCCGCGCCGCGGCGGTGGCGAGACGTTCCTTGACTTCGTCGCGCAGCTTGGAAAGCAACGTAAGATATGGTCCGTATTCGGGACCGTAGCGCTCCGCCAGCTCCTGGCGGAGCCGGCGGGCGAAGGCCGGGCTGCGGCCGCCGGTGGACACGGTGATCAGAAGGTCGCCGCGGGCTATGGCGGCGGGCACGGTGAAATCGCACAGTTCGGGGGCGTCGGCCACGTTGACGAGCGCCCCGCCGGCCCGCGCCTCGGCGGCGGCCTGGCGGTTTACGGCAGGGTCATCGGTTGCGCAGATGACGATAAAAAAAATTCCTATCGCTCCCGGCCGGTAGGCGGCCGGCTTATGGACGATTTCGCCGCCGGCGGCGAGAGCCGCCAGATGCGGCGTAAGCAGCGGGCTGAGCACGGTTACGCGGGCCGCGGCAGCCAGCAGGGCCCCGACCTTGCGTTCGGCGACCGCCCCGCCGCCGACGACCAGGCATTCGCGCCTGGCAAGCCTTAAGTTTACTGGATAGTAAGCCATTTCCCCTTCTCCCATAACCCTCTAGTAATTCAGCGTTAAGGGCGGAATATCCTCCTTGCTTAGGCCGTTCAGCCCCCTCAGCTGGAAGACGGTCCGAAGATCGTCTGTAGCTAGTCGGTTTGGCCGGGCGGAGGCGTCTTTACCTCCGCCGACGGCAAGCCGAAATATGCTTCCAGGACTTTGCGCGCGACCGGTGCGGCCGCCACCGAGCCGTCGCCGCCGTCTTCGATAAGGGCGGCCACGACGACTTCCGGTTTGTCCGCCGGCGCGTAACAGGCGAACCAGGAGTGGGTGGTGCCCCGCCCCGTCTCCGCCGACCCCGTCTTGCCGGCCGCCGTTCGTTTGAAGCCCTGGAATACGGTGGTTGCCGTTCCCCGGCTGACGACGCCTTCCAGGCCGCGACTGATGGTTTCCCAGGTTTCAGGGGCTAGGTAGACGGTGCGGGCGACGGACGGGGCAAGCTTTTGCCGCGGCGTGCCGTCGGTGTCAAGCACTTTGTCGACCAGGACCGGCCGGTAGATTACGCCGCCGTTGGCTACGGCCATAAGCAGCTCGGCCTGCTGGAGGAGGGTGGCCAGGTAGTAGCCCTGGCCGATGGCGGCGATGATCGTCTCGCCGGGGTACCAGGGCTTGCTGTAGGTGGTTGTTTTCCATTCCTCGGTAGGCACGAAGCCGCCGGCTTCCCCCGGGAGGCCAATGCCGGTCGGTTTGCCGAATCCGAAGGTGAGCGCGTAGGCGGCGAGCGTGTCGGCGCCCATGCGGCGGCCGAGCTCGTAGAAGACGGGGTCGCTGGACATGGCGATGGCGCCTTCGAGGTTTAGTTTCCCCAGCCCTTTGGGGTTCCAGCCGAAGAAGTCCCACCCGCCGAGGGTATAGACCCCTTTGTCTTCGAAAATCTCCGCCGGCGTGACCAGGCCGCGATCGAGGGCGGCGGCGGCGGTGACGATTTTGAACACCGATCCGGGAGGGTAGGCGTTCTGGGTGACCCTGTCGGTGAGAGGGTTGTCGGGGTTGCCCAGCAGGGCAGCCCAATCCCTGGCGGATATGCCGGCGGCAAAAGCGTTGGGGTCGAAGGCGGGGCTGCTGGCGAGAACGAGGACGGCGCCGCTCCGGACGTCGAGGGCGATGACGCCGCCCCCTTTGGCCGGCTCGCCGATGCCTCTGCTGACGGCGATCTGGGCCGCGAGGATTTCTTCGGCCGCTTTCTGCAGGTTGGCGTCGAGCGTCAGCACGAGTCCTTTACCGGGGATGGCCGCTTTTTCGCCTGCTGCTCCGATTTCCTCGCCGCGGGCGTTGACTTCGACTTCGCGCCCTCCGGGCGTGCCGCGGAGGGTATCTTCCCAGACCAGTTCCAAGCCGTCTTTGCCGATGAGATCGGCGGGGCTGTAGCCGGCGGTTTTGCGAGCGGCGTATTCTTCGGCGCTTATGCGCCCGACATAGCCAAGTACATGAGCGGCCAATTGGCCGTAGACGTAGTGGCGCACGGGGACGGCTTCGATGACGACGCCGGGCAGGGCGGCCTTGCGCTCCTCGACTTTGGCGAGGAGCGCGGGGCCGGCGTCGCGGATAACCGGTACAGGGGTATAGGGAGCGGCCTTGGCGGCCGCGAGCAGTGCCTCGATTTCGCCGCGCGAAAGGCCGGCAAGTTCGGCGAGGAAGGGGGTTGCCGTCTGCGGGTCGGCGTATTCGGCCGGGATTATTGATACGGCGAAACTCGGCCGACTGCTTACGAGAACGGCGCCGTTGCGGTCGTAGATGGTGCCGCGCGGCGCCTGTGTATAGTGCCGCCGCAGGCGGTTGTCCTCGGCGATCTTTTTGTATTGGGCGCCCTGGAGAAGCTGCATCCAGGCCAGGCGAAAGACCAGCAGGCCGACGACGGCGACGACCAGCAGGGCCAGCACGCGCAGCCGCCGCGTGCTTTCGATTTCAAACATCGCAATACTCCTCCGGCAGCCGTGTCGCTAACTTTTTTATTGTTCCCGCAGGCAAAAAAAATAGCCCCCGGAGGGGGGACTATCGGATTGTCCCAAAACCAGAGGCCGTTCAGAACCCCCTAGATGCAAGGCGCACCGGAAGGGCGCGCCGCGCCGCGTACACGGAAGTACGCAAGCAAACGACCTGAGGAGCAACGAAGCAGATGGGGGGTTATCAACGGCCGAGTTTATTTGTAGTCTTTGCCGATGTATACGGTGGCATCCACCGCCTGCCTCTCGTTCTTGATCTGCAGGACGTATTTGAACGGCAGGCTGGTGAGCTGGTTGACGATTGTGCCGCTGGTGGAGTAGGAAACGACGAGGGTGGTGCTGACCGGCGCGGCGCTGGTAGTGACGCCGGTAACCTGGAAGCCGCGGGCTTTGAGGATGCCGGCCATTTTGGGGCCGAGACCGGGGTTGCCGCTGGCGTTGACGACGGCGACGGCGATTTTGCCGGGTACCGGAGGTGAGGCTTTCGGGGCTGCAGCCGGCTTTTTGGCGGGTTTGGCGGCAGGCTCCTTGGTCGGGGCGGCCGCTTTGGGGGCCTCGTGGACTTTCATCTCCCGCGGGATGGAGCGCTCGTACTCGGCGGCTAGCTTTTCGGCCTCTGCAAGTTGTTTGCCGCTCAGTTCGCCCCCCTGGATACGGGCGATATGCTCACGAAGGGCGACGATGTCGGGCAGCCAGTAGCTGATGTCGTGGATGTACGCGGGGCGGCCGGGCACCATGTCGGTTTTGAGGCCTTTTTTATGGGCGTCGTTGAGGAGTTTAGCCATGCTGAGCATCTCGCCGGTGGACATGTTGGTGTTGACCGCCGTACTGACTTCACGGATGATTGCCGGCACACGGGTGATGATGGACGGGCTGGTTACCTTCTCCAGCATGGCTTTGATGAATTTCTGCTGCCGCTCGATGCGGCCGATGTCGCCGTCCTCCCCCCGGTAGCGCACGTATTTGATGGCTGTCTTGCCGTTCATGTGCTGGGGGCCGGGGCGAAAGTCGATGAGGAGGTCGTCGTACGGGTCCCGGTAGTACATCCTTTTCTCGACATCGATATCCACACCGCCGACCGCGTCGACGATCTTGCCGAAGGAGGCGAAGTTGATCACAACGTAATAGTCGAAGGGGATGCCGAGCAGTTCTTCGGCCGCCTGCTGGGATAGTTTTTCCCTGCCGTTGGCGTAGGCGTGGTTAATCTTGTCCCAGCCGCGTCCGGGAATTTTCACCCTGGTGTCGCGGGGGACGGACAGGAGAGCCGCCTCCTTGCTGCCGGTGTCGACCGTTACGGCGAACATGGTGTCGGAGCGGCCTACGTCTCCGGACCGCTCGTCGACCCCGAGGACGAGCACGTTGATTTTGTCTGCCGAAAATAGCAGGCCGCCGGTGCGGACGACCCTGTGCCAATTGCTGAGGGTGCCTCCGAACCAGATGTAGGAGGCGCCGACGGTCAGCAGGAACAGGATGATGCAGGTGGCGACAAGCCAATTGCGTCTTTTGTGGATGGTGCGCTGCTCGGACAGGCGCCGTTCAAGACGAGTGGTCAAGGGTCGCAGTCCTCCTCTCGCGGGCTAAAAAACAAGCCCCCGTTTGTGGGGGCGGTTGATTAAAGTATAGCAAATTTCGCGCTTAATCGTCAATGCGCCCCAGTAATAATCTGCCGCTGGCGGTGCAGGGACCGGGTCGACTCGTGCCGTCCGGTAAAGATGCTAAACGACTTTGTAGCCGGCCTCTTCGACGGCGTGCTTGATATCGTCCAGGCTGTTTTTGGCGGTGTCGAAGTCGATCTTGAGCGCCTTGGCGGCCAGGTCTACTTCCGCCGCCATCACGCCAGGCAGGGCCCGCACGGCTTTTTCGACTGCCGCTTTGCAGTGGTTGCAGGTCATGCCTTCAACCGTCAGGGTACATTTTTCGATGCTGCCGCCGTGGCAGCCGCAGGTTTTGCACATGTTATTTCCCTCCTGAGTTAAAGTTTGTCGGTTACCGCTTTTACCTTGCCAGCCATTGTCAATACTTTGTCGCGACGGTCATCGACGCGAATCAGGGTCGAAACCCGCTGGGCGCCGGCGGTGAAGGGAACTTCGTGCATCCGCCTGATGACTTCCAGGATGCGGTCGAGGTCGCCTTCGATGATGGTGGCCATAGGGGTGAGCTGGTGTTTGAGGTCGGTGGCTTCTTCGAGCACCTTGTGGCAGGCGGCGACGTACTTGCTGATGCTGGGCGTCGCCGTGCCCATCGGGGCGATCGTTACTTCTACGATTGCCATGGTGTTACCTCCTGTCTACTTTTTCAAGAGGGCGAGGATCTGCCGGCAGAATTCCGGCAGGTCGGCGGGGGTCCTCGAGGTGACGATCCCGGCGTCGATTATCGCCGGCAGGTCGTGATAGATTGCGCCGGCGTTGAGGATGTCGGTCAGCACTGATTTGTAGCAGGTGACGTTGATGCCGCGGATTATATCGGCTTCGATGAGCATCTGCGGACCGTGGCAAATGGCGCCGATGACCAGTTTGCGCTCGTGGGCGGCCTTGACCAGCTCGACCAGTCCGTCGTTGATCCGCATCCGGTCCGGAGCCTGGCCTCCGGGGATGATGATGGCTACGTATGAGCCGATGTCCGCTTCGTCAGGCGCGAGCATCGCGGTCAGCGGGTAGCCGTGTTTGCCCTTGTAGACGGCGCCCTTCGCCGGCCCGACGATGTCGACGGCGTAGCCGGCCTCCTGCATGCGGTAATACGGGTAGATGGCTTCGGCGTCCTCGAAGCCGTTTTCGACCAGCAACAAGACCTTTTCCAAGACATTCCCGCCTTTCCCTTGTCATCTTGCCATATTATTATTTCTTACCAGGACAGGAAAAAACCTGCCGGCGTCAACCGGCAGGTTTTTTTCTTCTAGGCCATCACTGCTGCTTGGGGAATTTCTGATCAATGAGCTGCCAGATTTCCGGCTGCTCCTGGCCGAGTCGCCAGACGGCTATGCCGGCCGGGTTGTATTTGGCGACGATGTCGAGTTTGGCGGCCGTACTGCGCTTGTCCTCGAACCAGACTTCGTGGTCGCCGTAGGTGAAGTGGGGCGCCTGGGCGGTCTCGTCGTACATTATTTTAGCGCCTTTCTGCTCGGCTTTGACGATGGCGTTAGCGTAGGTGATGGTATCGCCCTTGCCGCCTTTTTGCCAGTCGTAGCCGTAAGCGCCGACGCCGGCGATGATTTTGTGTGCGCCGCCGCTGTTGTCAATGGCGTACTGGAGATTTTTTTCGTACCAGCCTAAGGGGGCGATGGCCCCAGGTTCGGAGGTCTCCCAATGCTTGTCGTAGAGCATGATCTGGAGGAAATCGGCGTTTTTGGCGAGTTCGGCGTAGTTGTAGGCGCCTGAGACGTCTTCGGCGACGTCAACTTTGGGGAAAACGGAGATGATAAGCGTTTTGTTGATCGCTTTCATTTTCGGGTAGAGCTCGGCCATGAAGGCGGTCAGGTTGTCGCGGTGCTTGGGCGGGAGAAGTTCGAAGTCGATGTTGATGCCGTCGTAGTTTCTCTCCTGTACGATTTTGACGATGTTGCCGATCGCCTTGGAACGGATGGCTGGGTCGCCGAGGACAGCGTCGGTGGAGCCGGTTTTGTTGGTGACGAGCGGGTACATCTTGAGGCCGAGCGATCTGGCGGTGTCGTATACCTGCTGGCTCTCCTTGGTCTCAAGCGTGCCGCTAGGGGTAGCCTTGTACCAGAAGGGCCCGACCGCGGACATGCTCTTGGCAAAGGTTTTCATTGACGGAAAGGAGCCGGTTTTTTCGGGAGTCCCCGGCCAGGGGTTTTCGTAATAGCCGATCACCATTCGCGGTGGCTTGGTCACCGCTCCGGGGGTACCCGGCAGGGGCTTGGGCGCGGGTTTTTTCATGCAGCCGCCGGCCGCGGCTGCGGCGACAGCCACGAGTATCAGAAGCAGAAGTATGGTGATTGTTTTTAAGTACCTCATGTCGCATCCCCTCCACCTGATGTTTACCGTTAGTATTGGCGGGAGTGTGTTTCTTATGCGTGCCGCCATTATTCCAGAATTCCGGCTGTAAACGGCTTGTCCACTCTCCGCCGACACTTTCCCCCGCTCCGCCGGCGATTTCGCGGCCGGCGCGGCGACGCAAGATTACGCCTGTTCCCCCGTTCTCCCTCGCCGGTTATGCATTATTGTCAGAATATTGCCTCCGGGAGAGAAAAACCGTTCTCCTCGGCGTCCAGATTAGCTGACACCGTTTTTTGCGTTTTTGGCTCGACGCGTTAAGGCCGTCCGGATGATATAATAGTACTGTAACAATTGCATAGAGTAACGATAGGGAGCGTGGATACTATGCAAGAAGACAAGGCCTATTCCCTACCGCCGCTTGACGGGAGAGCGGTCATGGCTATCGAGGAGGCGCTCAGCAGTTCTCCCACGAAGGCGATTTTGCTGGAGATCAACAACGCCCTGTACCATCTGTCCCGTGACGGTCGCTGGTTCAAGTTCTCGTTGCTGACCAAAAAACGCTCGCCGAAGCGAACGGCGATCTTCGCCACCCTGAGCGATCTTTACAACGAGGTCATGCACGGACATACCTGGCGGATCGCCGGATGCGGCGCCTTCTAGAGACAAAAAACAAAACCCTCTGCAGTCCAGTGGACTGCGGAGGGTTTTTATATTTTACGCAGACGATGGCCCTAGCAGGCAGTTCCGTCAGTTGAGCGGCAGATTCCGACGAAGTCGTACATCACCCGCGCCGTTAACCCCCAGATGACGTATTTGCCGTAGCGGTAGAAGAGCACGGGGTAGACGGCGCGGCGACGCCAGTCATGCGTGTAGCCCGGGATTAGCTCGGTAGGAAAGCCGGGCAGCGGCCGGGTGGCTACCTCCATTTCGGCGGACAGCGGCTCGTTGTCGAGGAAGAATTGCAGGGGAACGGTGAAGGTTTCGGCGACTTCGCCGGCTTCTGGCTTGACTGCGGCCAGATCGGGTATGTAGCCGGCAAAGGGGTGGATGATAACGCCAATGGGGCTGACGAGATAGTCGAGCGCCCCGAGCAGGCGCAGGCTGCCGGGGGAGAGCCCCAGTTCCTCGTAGGCCTCCCGGGCCGCGGCATGTTGCGGGTCGGGGTCGGCAGCTTCGATCCTGCCGCCGGGGAAGCATATTTCGCCCGGCTGCCAAGCGAGCTGGGCGGCGCGCACTTCGAAGAGGACGGACAGTTCGCCGCCTTGCGGTACCAAGGGTACAACAACGGCAGCGGCGAAGTAGTCGGTCTCGTTTTGGATTTTTGGGCAGCGCCCGGCTAGTTTACTTTCGAGGGCGCGGCAGATTTGATCGGCCTGCATTCGCTTCTCTCCCTGTGTTCAGGTATGGCGCTCGGAACGTGGTTCGTGGCGGTGGATGTGGACGTGGCCATCGTCGCCGTGGAGGTGGACGTGGTAGCGTTCGTCGATGAGGTTGGCGCCCAGCAGCAGTTCGCGGTCCTGGAGGATGGCGGCCGGGCGGCCGTCGGCGGCGATGGTGTGGTTCTCGTTCATGACGATGACCCGTTCGGCCAGTTCGCTGACGATGTCGAGGTGATGAGTGGCGGTGATGATGGTTTTGCCGGCGGCGGCCAGCCGGGCGAGCGCTTCGAGCATCCACCGCTGGGTGCGGGGGTCGAGGCCGTTGGTCGGTTCGTCGAGGATGAGCACGTCGGGATTGACGGCCAGCACGGCGGCGATGGCGACTTTCTTCTTTTCGCCGCCGCTTAGGTGATGGGGCATTCGGTCGGCGAGGGCGTCGATGCCTACGAAGGCCATCATTTCGTCGGCCCGGCGGCGCGCTTCGTCCGGGGAAAGGCCAAGGGCCAACGGGCCGAACATTATTTCGTCGAGGACGCTGGCGCAGAATATCTGCACGTCGGCATTCTGAAAGACAAAGCCCACCCGGCGGCGGAAGGCGGCGGCGAAGGCGTCGTCGCGCATGGCCATGGCGGTGACGGGCCGCCCGAAGGCGATAACCCGGCCGACGGGGAAGATGAGGCCGGCGAGCACCTTTTGGAGGGTTGATTTGCCGCAGCCGTTGGGGCCTAAGAGTACGACCCGTTCGCCGGCGGCGACGGTAAGGTTTATGCCCCTGAGAGCGTTTTCGCCGGGGCGGTAAGCGTAGCTGACGTCGTTAAGTTCAAAAACCGTATTTGCCAAGATGGAAGCCCCCCAGCAGGATAAAGCAGATGGTGATGACGGTGACAAGGTAGACGGCTTCTCCAGGCCCAGGGCGAACGGGGGGCGCCTTCTGGCCGGCGCCGCCGTAGCCGCGCGCCGTCATGGCGGCCGCTATTTCCCGGCTGTATTCGCCGGCCAGGCGCAAAAAGCCTGCCAGCGTTCCGCCGATCCACTCCAGTCTGGCGACGGCCGATTCGCCGCCTACAAGTCGGCTGCGCCGGCCGAGCAGGAAGTCGGCGAGCAGGAGCAGGAAGAGAAATAGGTAGCGGTATGTAAGTTCGAGCACCATGACGAAGACGGCGGGCACGCCGAGGGACTGAAAGGCTTTGGTGAGAACAGGCCAACGGGTGGTCTTGACGAGCAGCAGGACGAGACCAAGGGAGGCGGCCGAGCGTAGCAACACCATGGCGGCGGCGGAAAGCCCTTGCCTGGTGACAGCAAGGTCGGCGGGCAGGCTGAGTGGGCCGGCGCGCCATTCCACCCCGCGATAGATGTAGAGGAGAGGGTCCCCGGGGGTCACCCAACTGAGAATAGCCGGAAGCACGACAAGGCCGGCGAAGACGCCGGCCGGCAGCCAGACCCGAAGGAGGTAGTCCCGCGCACCGATGCCGGAGGCCAGCGCCGCCAGGAATAGCAGGCCATGGACGGCGGCCAGCGCCGGTATGCTGGTCGTGATGGCCGCCGCAAGGAGGAGCAGCACGGTTCCCGCGATTTTTACCCTCGGCTCGACGGGCTGAAGCAAGCCCCGACGGGCAGCAGTCCCGGTCTGCAGCATGTCCTCTGCCATTATTTCCTGAATGCCGGCGAGGGTTTTGGTTAAATAGTCGGCCCGCCGCCAGCGGCGCTTGGCAACCGGCAGCGGGCCAGGCTCGCCCGAGGTGAGCCAGATGGGCAAAGATGTCATTTGGACCTCGCTATCGCTTTCATATAGGCCATGGCGGCCAGATAAACGAGCGCCGAGCCGGCGAGGGCTGATATGACGTAGCCTGCCTTTTCGCCCACGCCTTTGACGCTGTAGTCGGGAAGGAGGGCTTGCCACCATGAGGAGGCCTGGTCGATGCCCTTCGGCACGAAGCCGAGCATAGCCGCCAGATCTTCGGGACCCCATTCGCCCCAGGCGGTCCCTTCGGCCAGCAGGCCCAGGGGGGTGAGGAGGGCCATTATGAGGAAGATGAGCCAGTAACGCTTCAGCATATTATCCCCCCTCATCGTCCGGGCTGGCCGGCGGCAAGCATTTCCGGCGAGGTTTTGAGCACGTATTTGAGGGCCAGGGCTGTCACCGCGGCTTCGGCGAAACCGGCGAGGGTGAGGTGGGGGAGGAGCATGGCGGGGATGGTGACTTCCAGGCCGTAGGGACAGTATAGGGGGGTGCCGTCGGCGGCGGTGAAAAGGAGCGGCTGGAGGCCGAACTGGACAGCGGCGGCCAGGGCGGCAACGTTCAGGCCGACATAGCCGCCGAGACCTGCGGCGAACAGGCGACGGGCCGATCCGGCCGGCGCGTGGCCGGCCGCCAGGCGATAGGTGTAGTAGCCGGTGAACGGCATGATGAAGGCGAGGTTGAGGGCGTTGGCCCCGAAGGATAGCACACCCCCGTCGCCGAAGAGCAGGGCTTGGATGAGAAGCGCTACGCTGACGGCAATGACGGCCGCCCACGGCCCGAGGACGATCGCCAGCAGCACGCCGCCGGCGGCGTGGGCGGTGGTGCCGTCGGGGATGGGGATGTTGAACATCATGATTAGGAAGGAGAATACGGCCCCCATGGCCAGGAAGGGCACGCGGGCGGCGTCGATGCCGGCCCTGGCCTTGGCCGAGGCCCGGTACCAGACCGGCAGCATGGCGCCGGTTAGAGTAAGACAGGTTGATGGACTGAGGTATCCCTCGGGAATATGCATATAATTTCCTCCGGAAAAATAAAATCCACAAATACCCCGGAAATCTTCCGTTTCCTCGGCCTTCGTGGACCAGTCGCTATAAAATGTGCTGGAAACTCCGCCGGCCCCTTCGTGGGGCCTGGTCATCGTTTTAATTATACCCGATTACGTTGGGGGCTGGCAATAAGGTGACGTCATTTTTCGATTTCCGCCTTGCCTTCCAGGCCGGGACTTAAGGTGACTTTACCGTCGGCGGCGACCATTATCGCTTCGACGCCGGGAAATTGCCGCAGGAGCTCCAGGCCACGCTCGGGGCCGAGGATGAGGAGGGCGGTGCTGAAGATGTCGCCGTCGGCGGAGTTGTTGAGCGCCACCGTGACGCTTGCCAGTCCGCGGGGCTGGCGGCCGGTGCGGGGATCGAGCACGTGGGAGAAACGAACACCGTCTTTCATTATATAGCGCTGGTAGTCGCCCGATGTTTCCATGGTATCCCAGTCTGTCAGGGACAGTTTGGCGATGATGGCGTCGGGGTTGCGCGGGTGCTGTACACCGATGCGCCAGGGGTTGCCGTCGGGGCGTTTGCCGATAACCCGCACGTCGCCGCCGGCGTTGACGAGGGCTGAGGAGACGCCGCGACTTTTGAGGATGGCAATGGCTTTGTCGACGGCGTATCCTTTGGCGATGCCGCCGAGGTCGAGCTTCATGCCTTCCTTGGGGAGGTAAACGGTTCCGGCGGCGGCGTCGATGGCGACAAGGCGGTAGTTGACAAGCGGCAGCACTCTGTCGATGTCTTCCTGGGCAGGAACGAAGTCGCCTTTGCGGCCGATACCCCACAGTTCGGTGAGCGGCCCCACGGTGACGTCGAAGGTGCCTTCCAGTTTGTCCGCCAGTTCGTTGGCGCGCAGCATCATGGCGATGAGGTCGGGGTCGGCTTTAACTTTGGCGCGGCCGGCGGCTTGGTTGATTTTGGATACTTGGCTGGCGGGATCGAAATTGTCGGAAATGCCGTGAAGTCGCTTGATTTCAGCGAAGGCGGCCTTGACCGCGTTTTCCGCGTCCGGGCCGTAGGCGGTCATTTCGACGATGGTGTCCATAAGGAACTGGGTTTCTTTATAGGGTTTGGCCTCAGGCGTCGCTCCGGGCCGACAGGCGGCGGCCAGGACGGCGGCGGCGGCGATGAGGCCGATCAGCAGCGTTATCTTTAGTTTCATCGGTGCTCCTTGCGGGTTATTCTTTCCCCCGGGCACGGGCGACAACCATCCTGGCGAGCAGCAAGGTGGCGTCGAATTTCTCCAGGGGAGCATCAATATAGGGAAAAAGCAGAGGAATTTCGGTGCAGCCGGCGAGCACGGCCGCCGTTCCGGCTGCCGCCTGGCGGGCCAGCATGGCGTTTATGTCCGCAAGATAGGGGTTGGCGTGCAATTCGCCCGCTTTGACTCTGCGGACGGCGTTGTCCAGTATAGCCTGTTCGTTCTCTTCCGGCAGGCGAAGAGCCAGCCCTTCGCTGGCGAACGCCTGCTGGTAAAGGCCAAGCCGAACGGTGGCCGCGGTGGCCAGCAGCAGCACCCGGCCTGCCAGGGAGCGGTGGTTGGCCGCGATGTAAGCGGCGGCATTGTCGACCATGCCGTAGAAGGGGATATCGACGAAGGCCTCCAGCTCGGTCAGCCAGAAATGGGCGGTATTGCAGGGCATGACGATGAAGTCTGCTCCCGCGGCGGCGAGCAGCCTGGCCGAAGCCGCCATGGCCGGCAGGGGGCTTTCGCCGTCCTGCATAATGGCTTCCACCCGCGGCGGAATCTGGGGGTTGTTGTCGATTATGATCCGCAGGTGGTCTTGATCCCGTTCCGCCGGCGTATTCTCAACGATCTTCGCAAACAAGTCGACCGTTGCCAGCGGACCCATGCCGCCGAGGATGCCCACCGTCTTACTCATGTTTTTCGCCTCCGTCGCACGGTTATATTATGGTTCGCTCCGATCATCCTTCATCCCTGCAGACCAGTTTTCCAAATCGACAGCCCGCCGTTGGGGCTGATCAGGTATTTTTACCGGCCATTTACAGATATGTTAATTTTAATTGACAGATAATTCCTGTAAAAGTAAAATTTAGGTAGATCACGGATTCCGCGGTCATATTATCGTTAGGAGGGTCAGTCATGCAGCTGTCCAACAAGATTCTTATCGGTCTGGTCCTGGGTGTGATTGTCGGCCTGTTCATAGGTCCGGAAGGTGTGGGCTTCGCCAAGAAGTGGATCGCCCCCATCGGGACGCTGTTCATTAACCTGATCAAAATGATAATTGTTCCCCTGGTGTTTGCGTCCCTGATCGTCGGCGCGTGCAGTCTGGGCGATGTACGGAAGCTGGGCCGCATCGGCGGCAAAACGATCTCATATTATCTTGTCACCACCGCCTTCGCCGTCACTATCGGCATCATTATAGCGCTCGTCATGGACCCCGGCGAGGGGCTTAAGCTTCCGACCAATGCTGTTTACAAAGGCAAAGAGGCCCCGGCCATCATGGACGTGCTTATCAATATCATACCCACCAGCCCAGTAAAAGCTTTAATGGATGCCAATATGCTGCAGATAATCGCGTTCGCCCTCTTTCTCGGTGTAGGCATTACCCTGGTGGGGCCGAAGGCCAAGCCGGTCGAAGCCTTTTTCGACGGACTGGCCGAAGTGACTTATAAAGTCGTCGGCATCATCATGGAGGTTGCCCCCTACGGCGTGTTCGCTCTTATACTGCCGGTCGTGGCCGCCAACGGCCCCAAGGTGCTCATCCCCCTCGCAAAAGTAATCGGCGCCGTGTACATCGGCTGTATCATTCACCTGGCAATTACTTATACAACGGCGCTTAAAGTTCTCGGCGACATGAGCCCGGCAAAATTCTTCAAGGGTATTCTACCGGCCCAGATGATCGCGTTCTCGACCTGCAGCAGTTCCGCCACGCTGCCGGTGACGATGAAGAATACCCAGGAAAACCTGGGTGTTTCCAAGGAAGTATCCAGTTTCGTGCTGCCGCTGGGCGCGACCATCAATATGGACGGCACGGCCATTTATCAAGGTGCGGCGGCGCTGTTCGTCGCCCAGGTCTACGGCATTGATCTGTCGATAAGCCAGATGCTGGTAATCGTCCTCACCGGTACACTCGCCTCGATCGGCACCGCCGGCGTCCCCGGCGCGGGACTGATTATGCTGACCCTGGTGCTGCAGGCCGTCGGCCTGCCACTCGAAGGCATCGCGCTGATTGCCGGCATCGACCGCATCCTCGATATGGCCCGAACCACGCTCAATATCACCGGCGACGCGGTCTGTGCCGTCTTTATCCAGAGTTCAGAGAATAAACGCGCCCAGTCCACCCCATCGGTTTCCGCGTAATCTTGGCTAAAAACTCTCTGTAAACGACAAAGACAGCACTCTTCGGGGTGCTGTCTTTGCCGAATAAGTGTATGGGAACCGCAGCGTTAGCCTGGTCCAATACCTTTATAGAGGAGTTTTCCCGCCGGCAACGAAATATTTTGGCAGAGGCATAGAGCGGGTTTTTATCGATAACGTCAACTATCAGGAGGTATCGCCATGAACCTGGCCCGGTTTCCCCGCCGCCGTTATACCGAAGGTCAGACCCCGATCGAGTTTCTGCCCCGCCTGTCGGCCATCCTCGGTGGCCCTGACGTTTATATCAAGCGCGACGATTTGCTCGGTCTGGCCGCCGGCGGCAATAAGACCCGTAAGCTGGAGTTTCTTGTCGCCGACGCCCTCGCGCAGGGAGCGGATACGCTTATAACCTGCGGCGCCGTCCAGTCGAACCACTGCCGTCTCACTTTGGCGGCAGCCGTTAAGGAAGGTCTGAAGTGCCGGTTGGTACTGGAGGAACGCGTCCCCGGCAGCTATAAGCCTCACGGCAGCGGCAACAATTTCCTTTTCCATCTGCTCGGTGTGGAAGCCGTCAGAGTTGTGCCTGGCGGCACGGACATGATGAAGGAGATGGAGCTAGCGGCCGCCGAACTGATCGCCGAAGGCCGCAAGGCATACATCATCCCCGGCGGCGGTTCGAACGAGATAGGCGCCACCGGTTATGTGGCCTGCGCGGAGGAAATCATTTCCCAGTCCTTCGATAAAGGCATCAGCTTCGATTACATCGTCACCACCAGCGGCAGCGCCGGCACCCACGCCGGCCTTGTAACCGGATTTTACGGCAACAATACCGACATTCCAGTCATCGGCATCAACATCAGCCGCCAGAAGGACGTGCAGACGGAGCTGGTATACGACCTTGTACAGGCAACCGCGAGGCGGGTCGGGCTGAAGCAGCCCATCCCCCGCGATGCGGTGAATTGCATCGACGAATACGTCGGTCCGGGTTACTCCCAGCCGACCGCAGAGATGGTGGAAGCGGTGGAGTTGGTGGCCCGTCTCGAAGGCATCCTTCTCGACCCGGTCTATACCGGCAAAGCCATGGCCGGCCTCATTGGCCTCGCCCGCCAAGGCTTCTTCGAGAAAAATGCCAAGGTTTTGTTTGTGCACACGGGGGGATCGCCCGCCTTGTTTGCCTATACCGACACATTCTACGGGGCGGGCGGAATTTGAGGAGCCGTTCAGGCTCCTTTGCTTTTAGCAACCAAGGATACGAGACATGATTGCCGACCGTTGGGAAAAATACCGCTACAAGGAGGAATGCAGATGAGCTGCCGCAGTCAGTATCTGCGCACAGTCAATTATCAGGGTGACGGTCTGCGGGCCGGGGCATGCTGGGACGAGGGAGATTTGGCCAAACCGCAGATTCTTATCGACACTGCGCATGGCGACAGTCACCCCGGCAGTATTCACCTCGGCCGGCTGGCGGAAGAGGCGAAGCTTTCGGTTGCAGAGAGCCGGGGCAAAGCTGCCCTGTATGCCGTGACGGATATGTGCGACGGGATTGCCATGGCCCATGACGGTATGAACTATTCGCTCGTCAGCCGCGAGATCATGGCTTTTATGTATGAAATTCACGCACTCGCTTCACCGTTTGACGGCTGCCTTTTTATGGCTTCGTGCGACAAGTCCATCCCCGCCCAGCTTATGGCGATGCTGCGTCTCGATCTGCCGTCCGTTCATGTGCCCGGCGGCGCGATGCTGAGCGGCCCCGACTTCATGTCCTCGGAGATTCTTTATGGCGCGGGGGACCGGTTCGCCAAAGGCGAGCTGACCCAACAGGCTCTGTCCTACTACACGATGAACTGCTGTCCCAGCGCCGGCGCCTGCCAGTTCATGGGCACCGCCAGCACGATGCAGACGATGTCCGAGGCGTTGGGTCTTTCTCTGCCCGGCAACGCTCTCGTGCCTGCCTACGGCATGCATATCAACCGCTACGCCCGCCAAGCCGGCCGCCAGATCGTGGCTAACGCCGGCCAAGATTTGCGACCCCGCAGGTTCATGACCAAAAAGAACTTTGTCAATGCGTTGACCGTGCATGCCGCTCTCGGGGGATCGACCAACGCTCTCCTGCACCTGCCGGCCATCGCGCATGAGGTCGGCATCGAAATCAGTCAGGAAGAGTTTGACGCCGTCAACCGCCGTACCCCGGTACTGGTAAGCTTCAAGACGGGTGGCCAGTGGCCCACCGAGCTTTTCTGGTACGCCGGCGGGGTACCGGCCGTGATGCGCGAACTGGGCGACATGCTCCACCTCGACGCTATGACCGTGACTGGGAAAACGGCCGGGGAAAACCTCGCCGATTTGGAAAACTCGGGCTGGTTCCAGGCTGTGCAGAGTTATCTGGTCAATTACCGCCTGACCCCGTCCGACATTATCAAGACCCGCCGGAAACCCGTAAAGCCACAGGGCAATATCCGCATCCTCAAGGGCAACCTGGCGCCCGACGGCGCGGTGATCAAACTGTCCGGAGTCGATGAGGCCATACACAGTTTCCAGGGGGAGGCTAAAGTCTTCGACTCGGAGGAGGAAGCCGTGGCAGCGCTGCTAAGGGGCGACATCGGTCCCGGCACCGCCGTATTCATCCGCGGCGAGGGACCGAAGGGATCAGGAATGCCGGAGATGCTGCGCACCACCGAGGCTTTCTGGAACATGCCGGAGTTATCAAAAAGCGTGGCCCTTTTTACTGACGGGCGCTTTTCGGGCGCTACCCGCGGGCCTGCTGTCGGTCATATCGCTCCCGAGGCCGCCGAGGGAGGTCCGATCGCCTACCTGGAGGATGGCGACCTCATCAAAATGGATGTTGCCGCCAGACGTCTCGATGTCGTGGGCGTGAACGGACTGCCGGTGCCGCCTGAGGAAGTCGAGCGCGTTTTTGCCGTCCGTAAAGCACGGAAGCCCTCGTTGCCGACCAAAGCAGACACCCCGGTGTTGCGGCTCTACAAAAAATTGGCTCTCGGCACTGATCGCGGCGGCGGCTTTGGGTTGTAGTTCACATGGGTTTATCCGTCTCTTCGATAACTGGAACGTAAGCTGAAACGTCAATTATCAGTATTAAGTATAACAAACAGCAAAACCCCGTTCGTGAATACGAACGGGGTTTGTCTAACCGGCGCCTACCTATCCTCCCAGGCCGTTTCCAGCCAAGTACTTTCGGCGTATGTGGGCTTAACTGCCGTGTTCGGTATGGGAACGGGTGGGACCCCACAGCTATCGGCACCAGATTGTAGAGGTAAGCATCTTTAAAGTACGCTCCCTCAAAACATCACAGAAGAAAGTGTGTGCACATTTGCTTGGATTAGACATAGGTGTTCTTCGCTACGCTCAGAACTTGCCGACCACATCAGCGCTGAAGCGCTGTGTGTCTGGCCATAAGTCAAGCCCTCGGCCTATTAGTACCAGTCAGCTGAAGACATTACTGCCCTTACACTCCTGGCCTATCAACCTCGTGTTCTACAAGGGGCCTTACCAGCTTATGCTGTGAGAGACCTCATCTTGAGGCCGGTTTCACGCTTAGATGCTTTCAGCGTTTATCCGTTCCCGACGTAGCTACCCAGCTGTACCCCTGGCGGGATAACTGGTACACCATTGGTCAGTCCACTCCGGTCCTCTCGTACTAGGAGCAGTTCCCCTCAAGTCTCTTACGCCCGCGATGGATAGGGACCGAACTGTCTCACGACGTTCTGAACCCAGCTCACGTACCACTTTAATGGGCGAACAGCCCAACCCTTGGGACCTACTTCAGCCCCAGGATGTGATGAGCCGACATCGAGGTGCCAAACCTCCCCGTCGATATGGACTCTTGGGAGAGATTAGCCTGTTATCCCCAGGGTAGCTTTTATCCGTTGAGCGATGGCCCTTCCACTCGGTACCACCGGATCACTAAGCCCGACTTTCGTCCCTGCTCGTCTTGTCTGACTCGCAGTCAAGCTCCCTTCTGCCTTTGCACTCTGCGCGCGATTTCCAACCGCGCTGAGGGAACCTTTGGGCGCCTCCGTTACACTTTCGGAGGCGACCGCCCCAGTCAAACTGCCCACCTGGCACTGTCCTGAGAGTCGTTACTTCTTCAGTTAGAACTCCAGTAAATCAAGGGTGGTATCCCAAGGGCGACTCCACCAAGACTTGCGTCCTCGCTTCTAAGTCTCCCACCTATCCTGTACATGATTTACCAAAATCCAATGCCAGGCTGCAGTAAAGCTCCATGGGGTCTTTCTGTCCAGTCGCGGGTAACCTGCATCTTCACAGGTATTTCAATTTCACCGGGTCCCTCGTTGAGACAGTGCCCAAGTCGTTACACCTTTCGTGCGGGTCGGAACTTACCCGACAAGGAATTTCGCTACCTTAGGACCGTTATAGTTACGGCCGCCGTTTACTGGGGCTTCGGTTCACACCTTCGAATTGCTTCTAAGCACTCCCCTTAACCTTCCAGCACCGGGCAGGTGTCAGCACCTATACGTCAGCTTTCGCTTTAGCAGGCACCTGTGTTTGTGGTAAACAGTCGCTTGGGCCTCTCTTCTGCGACCCCAGGACGCTTCAATCGTTTCTAATCTACACGTCCCAGGGCTCCCCTTCTCCCGAAGTTACGGGGACATTTTGCCGAGTTCCTTAACGAGGGTTCTCCCGCGCACCTTAGGATTCTCTCCCCGCCTACCTGTGTCGGTTTGCGGTACGGGCACCCACAAGTCTCGCTAGAAGCTTTTCTTGACAGTCTAGGGTCAGTAAGTTCGCCAATATCGCTATCGGCTCCCCGTCACTTCTCAGGCTTTTCGTTTGGGGGATTTGCCTCCCAAACACCCTACTAGTTTAGACGCGAATTTCCATCCTCGCGATTACCTACCTTACTGTGTCACTCCATCACTCAAACGACTTGGGGTGGTACTGGAATATCAACCAGTTGTCCATCGCCTACGCATCTACGCCTCGGCTTAGGTCCCGACTTACCCTGAGCGGACGATCCTTCCTCAGGAATCCTTAGGCTTTCGGTGGGAAGGATTCTCACCTTCCTTTTCGCTACTCATACCGGCATTCTCACTTCCTACCAGTCCACCGCACCTTCCGATGCGACTTCGACCCAGTAGGAACGCTCCCCTACCCCTGAACTTTCGTTCAAGCCATAGCTTCGGTTCCGTGCTTTAGCCCCGGACATTTTCGGCGCAGCGACACTCGACCAGTGAGCTATTACGCACTCTTTTAATGGTGGCTGCTTCTAAGCCAACATCCTGGTTGTTTTTGTATCGCCACATCCTTTGCCACTTAGCACGGCATTGGGGACCTTAGCTGATGGTCTGGGCTGTTTCCCTCTTGACTACGGATCTTAGCACTCGCAGTCTGACTCCCAAGTTAAACTTACTCCATTCGCAGTTTGACAGAGTTCGGTAACCTAACGGCCCCTAGCCCAATCAGAGCTCTACCGTCGTAAGTCATCACTTGAGGCTAGCCCTAAAGCTATTTCGGGGAGAACCAGCTATCTCCGCGTTCGATTGGCATTTCACCCCTATCCACAACTCATCCCAAAGCTTTTCAACGCTCACGGGTTCGGGCCTCCACGTAATTTTACCT
This sequence comes from Selenomonadales bacterium 4137-cl, assembly GCA_032334055.1. NCBI lineage: Bacteria > Bacillati > Bacillota > Negativicutes > Acetonemataceae > Anaeroselena > Anaeroselena agilis. Next base: position 3,307,408 of record JAUOZS010000001.1, read on the forward strand.
ACGCTTCACCCTGGTCATGGATAGATCACTGCGGTTTCGGGTCTACAATCACTAACTGTCGCCCTATTAAGACTCGCTTTCGCTGCGGCTCCG